>CAMQXE010000024.1 GCA_947038745.1 uncultured Propionibacteriaceae bacterium
ATGTCGGCTGGCCCCTTGCCGCCGGCTGCCAGGATCGCTGTAGCTTTACCTCGATAATCGTCTATAGACGCGAATGGCACAACAAACGTCACTGTAGCGTCGCGAAGATTACCTCCGGAGATGCCGTCATAGCGCATTCCTGCGGGGAGAGCAGTCTTGACAGCCTTCTCCAACGCTGCTTTACCACCAGGGATTTGCTTGAGTTCGCTGGAGTCGATAGTTGCCGTAATCGTACGACTACCAGAGCCATCAGCATTTATCACTAGAGCGGTATCTACCACGGCGCCGCAACCAGTCAGCGTCAGACCCGCAAGGACCATCAAGACAAGTAGGAACAGACGTCGCAGGGGTGACTGTCGCATCGGAGAAGCTGTAGGCGGCATACTCTCAGGATAAACCGCTAGCGGCTCACCTAGCGCCTCCCCTAAAGGTCTAGGAGCAGAGCAACCTAGTGAACAACGTCGGAATTAAAGCATGTTTTTCGCGGAACGAAGAACATGGTTAATACAAATACCCCAATCGCAGAATATATACGGAAGTCATGCACGAGAGGAATTGATTCACCCCGGAACAGATTAAACCCTAAAACGTGGGTCATAGAGTTTCCAGCAAATAGCCACATACAACCGATGAGCAGTGCAGTAAACTGACCATTACGTCCAAATAATTGAGTAGCAATAGCAGTAATTGAGGCCATCCAGATAGAAATTGCGAAGTAATAATTCCCTAACTCAGTTCCACGTATAGAAGAATTGAATAGAAATGGAAACAAAGAACAACACTGCAGTATGAACATAATTCGATCCAGCACCCTCAAATACCTCTCACGCCATAGAGAAGCAGAAAAATCAGCAATCGGATTAATCATCACGGATGATGCTACTACAGGAATCGCTATAACAAGATATGTCCCAAGGCGGAGAGGTCCATCCGCAAGTGGAATCTGAATATAATTACTACCCCATAGTATAGAAATAAGAGCGGCAAGTACACTAATAGTAGTAGGCCCTATCCAGCCTCTCATTCGGCTGATCAGTATTATCTGTTTCATGCCATTCTACCCTACTAGAATATAGTATTGTGGGTTATATGAAATTAGTAACCATAATAACAGCAATATTATGAGCGAAATAATTACCGCTACCCCAATAACTATTTTCTTTCTGCCATGAAACACAATAAAGGATATCGCAGCAGCAAAAGACGCACCTAATACTAGGTTAGATATGATTTCAAGATAAAGACGAATCGGCGCAAGCCGATAGCCGACCATCGGCACAGTAGGGAGATCTGGGGAGAATAACTGTGGACCCGACACCTGCCACAGAAGCTGATGCAAGATAAATATAAATAAAAATACTGATGGCACCGACAAGACCGACTCACTAACTATCGCAACAGCAGCACCGAATATAGATGCAGGAATAATAGAAACTATTCCAACAATAAATTGCCCTGGTATAATAAGATCTGCCGACTCGGCGGACATGCAAGCACAGAGAATAGTTCCGACGGAGAATCCTATAACCATTGCCACCCATGCCTGAAGTATTGTCGCTATGCAAATATCAGCAACTCCACGCATAAAATTATCCTGCCGTAGTCCCCATCTAAGTTCACAGTTCCACATTTTAATAATACGCAAGCATACAAGAGCAGCAACAATAGGTGACAGCAGCATAGGCGATGCATTGACAGTTGATACCATCCATTGCCAGTATTCCATCCACTCTATTCTTCTCAACATAATAGCAGCCACTGCCGCAATACAGACAAGAAAGCCCCATGGCTTTCGCTGCATCCAAAGAATAGCCCCGCCCATCAGTCATGCACCATACTAGCCATGCTTTGAGGGTTAAGTAGATTAAGAAAGTTATCACGGTCGAAGTTATCTGGAATCTGCCCATTATAGGTGATACTTCCCTCATGCAGAAGAATTATGCGCGATGAAAGTTCTACTACATCTTCTATAATGTGGCTAGAAAGTACCACTGTAGTAGCTGGGTCTAACTTCTTTAATAAATCAACCATGACTGCACGCTGCCTAGGATCAAGCCCAGTGCTTGGCTCATCAAGAAGTAGGACTTTTGGTTTTGTAGCAATAGCTTGAGCTAACCATACTCGACGTCGCATGCCCCCAGAAAGATTTTTAAGTTTTTCATTTCTGCGACCATCAAGACCAACCACTGCTAAAGCATCACGAGCTAGATTGCTAGCACTGGCGGACTTGAATCCACGCATCCCGGTTAGGTAAGTTACAAATTCAAGAGCAGTAAAAGCTGAAGGTAAGGTACTGGCCTGCGGCATCATTGCAACTTGTTTCAAGGCCTCGCTCCGCTGCTTACCTTGAAGCGAGTATCCCCCAACTTTAATATCACCTTTCTGTAAATCACTAAGGCCAGCGCATAGCCGCATTAATGTAGATTTACCTGCGCCGTTTTCACCAATTAATCCAATAATTTCAGAATCAGCAGTAAAAGAGGCGCCCGATAGCGCCGAGCGCCTCCCATACCAATAAGAGATTTCTTCTACAAGAAGCATTGACCTAAACCTTAACGACTGCTGTTGCAGCAGAACATGGATCACGCCACATCGCCTTATCAACGCATGTTACGGCATTCCCATACCATATACCACCAGTCGGTCCACTAAATAGCGAACTACCGCTGGCGTACTGTCCACCATATCCACCAGAAATACGATTAGTCTGAGCTGAAGCCCGATTTGAAGAGCTCCAAGCATTTCCTTGAATATACGCGCCACGTCCATTAGGTGAAGCGATATATATAGTCCCTGATGTTGAGACAGTTGTAAACTGCACATTAATACTTGCAGATTGTGCATTAACTACCATAGATCCATCTTGAACACGCATTTCGCCAACCTGTCCAAATGCCATAGCTTGCTGACTACATGCCACCGTGAAGAGCGCTACCAGAACTCCCCCTCTAACCAGTGTTCTTAGCCTTTGCATAGTAAACCTCTTTCATCCTTAGCTCGAGCCGGAATGCTCTTACTTTTGCTTTAACTAGACGCTTAGCTACTAAGCCATGTCAAGTAATTTATCCAAAACGTTACATATGCTGTTACGCAGAGAGTGATTTGCCGCCAAGGTAAGGCTGGGGTGAACAACCTTTCCACAGCCCCACCCCCCCTAGAGTTGCCGGTCGCAGAACCTATCAGCTGTCCGATACTGGGACCACACAGCCATGCCACCTCCCACTACATCGGCCTAGACTTGGCCATCTGCTGGGTTTTGGGATCGTAAGAGACTTCTTTGCAGCTCACAGGATCAACAAAATCGCCAGGGCAATCAGATAAATAGGTTGGCATCTTCAGCACTGTCTCTCACGACTCTCCGTCAAAGGGATTCAACCAGCAGAGCCCTGACCTATCCCCCTGCCATGATGGCAGATCAAGCACCACGATCGGATCCTTGCTACGGAGCTTTCATCCCCGCTCTTTCTCCTGATCAGAAACTAAATACGCTGGAGCCATTGCAATCTGAAATATCCACTAACAAATCCCATGCCGCCACCGAGAGCAACCATCTGCCTCGCAGCTACCGTAGGTGTCAATATACATGCTATGCGCAACTGCAACTAGCTAAGATGGGCCTTACGAAATATACAAAACTGGGCGGTTCCCAAAGGGAACCGCCCAGCAGCGTCGTTAAAGACGAAGGTGTTACTTGAGGGTAACGGTGGCGCCAGCAGCTTCGAGCTGCTCCTTGGCCTTCTCCGCAACGTCCTTCTTGACCTTCTCGAGGATCGGCTTCGGGGCCTCCTCAACGAGATCCTTGGCCTCCTTCAGGCCGAGGTTGGTGAGGGCGCGCACCTCCTTGATAACACCGATCTTCTTGTCGCCAGCCGACTCGAGGATGACGTCGAACTCGTCCTTCTCCTCAGCAGCGTCGGCGCCAGCGGCAGCAGCGGCCGGAGCGGCAGCAACGGCAACCGGGGCGGCGGCGGTGACGTCAAACGTCTCCTCGAACAGCTTGACGAACTCAGAGAGCTCGATCAGCGTCATCTCCTTGAACGCGTCAAGGAGCTCTTCAGTCGTGAACTTCGCCATGATGGGCGTCCTTCCTAGTTTTCCGATGCAGCGTCAGCCGCGTCATCAGTGGTGGGCTGTGCAGCATCGACTGCATCAGTTGCCGAGGTTTCGGCATTGGTGGCCGAGGTATCCTCGGCCTGCTTCTCGTCAGCGATCGCTGGTGCGCCTGCACCACCGATACGCGAAGGATCTGCGGTCGCTGCCGTTTCGAGTGCACCAAGTGCACGGGCAGCCTGCGCCAACGGCGCCTGGAAGAGAGCGGCTGCCTTCGACAGCGAGCCCTTCATTGCACCTGCGAGCTTCGCAAGGAGGACCTCACGCGACTCGAGGTCAGCAAGCTTCTTGACCGTATCGGCGTCAAGGATCTTTCCATCCATGACACCACCCTTGATCACGAGAAGCGGGTTGGCCTTCGCAAAGTTACGCAGGGTCTTTGCCGAAGCGGCAATGTCACCCTTGATGAAGGCAATGGCTGTTGGACCAGTAAGCTGATCCTCCAGACCCTCAATCCCAGCTTCTTTAGCTGCGATTGATGCCAGCGTGTTCTTTGCGACGGCGTAGGTGGCGTCCTCACCCAAGGAGTTACGAAGTTCCTTCAGCTCCTTGACCTTGAGTCCGCGGTACTCGGTTAGTACAGCAGCGTTGGAGGACGAAAAAAGTTCCGTCATCTCCTTGACCGCGGCTGCCTTATCCGGCCTCGCCATGGGGTCTCCTTCCCACATACTCGTCACAAAGCCGACGACTCCAGGAAACAAAAAAGCCCCAACGCATAGGCGTGGGGCAAAGGATCACAATGATCTTCTACTCTCACCTACGCAGGAATCTCTAACGAGAACTTAGGACTCTTAAGCCACCAGCGGTCTTCGGCTTAAGTGATTCTACGCCATCAAGGCCAATTCTGACAATTCGCCTAATTTTTGTTGAGGAAATACCCCCGCCCTTCACACAACCTCCACTACTGGCTAGGTTTACTGCAACCAGATCTATCAGGTGTCGGAGGAAACATGGATCAATCCCAGATCACAGCGATTGCCGCAACGATCATCAACGAAGTTGAAAAAGTCATCATTGGTAAACGCGATGTGATCGAGAAGGTTGTTACATGCTTACTTGCTGAAGGACATGTTTTACTTGAAGATGTCCCGGGGCTTGGTAAAACGATGCTCTCCCGCGCACTCTCTACCGCCCTTGGCGGTCAGTTCACCCGAGTTCAGTTCACCCCAGACTTATTACCAAGCGATATCACTGGCTCGTTGGTCTTCGACCCCCGCAGTGCCGAGTTCACTTACCGTCAAGGCCCCGTCGTCACCAATATCTTGCTTGCTGACGAGATCAACCGCTCCGGCCCCCGCACCCAGTCGTCGCTGCTTGAAGCCATGGAAGAACGGCAAGTATCAGTTGAACGTGAGCGAATCGCGCTACCTCGCCCCTTCTTTGTTCTGGCAACCCAAAACCCCATCGAGCTAGAAGGCACCTTCCCACTACCAGAGGCACAGCTTGACCGCTTCCTCATGAGACTGTCCATCGGCTACCCAGCCTTTGACGACGAGCGCGAAATGCTGCGACGCTTCCGCGAGAATCGCCCGCTCGACTCGGTAAGCCCAGTAACCAGTCCAGAAGAGATCACCTCCCTTATCGAGCAGGTACGCCTTGTCCATATCAGCGACGATGTGGAGAACTATCTACTTGAAATCATCCGTGCAACCCGTGAAGCTGACCAGCTTGAGGTCGGCGCCTCACCGCGAGCAGCCATCGCGCTTACCCGCGCAGCTCAGGCTTATGCTGCGGTGCATGGGTACAACTTTGTTCGCCCTGACGATGTCCGCGAGATGGCTAAAGTCGTTCTCCCCCACCGCGTCGTCATTACCCCTGACGCTGATCTCTTAGGCAAGACCACCGCTGAGATCATCGCTCAAGTTATCGGGACAGTAGAAGTCCCGGTCGAGGATCGAACTGCGGTCTAAACCGATGACAGCCGAATCCCCATCTGGCGTACACGCCGTTACGCCAGATTGCCCCACTGCTGGCCCCTCTGGGCCTTGGTACCGACGATTCATCTGGTGGTTGAACCGATCAGAGCCGGGTATTCATTTAGGTGCTGCATTGCTGGCAATTGCTATCTTGCTTGCACTTGCCGCAGCGGTAAAACAACCTGCTCTTGCACTCATCGCATTGCTCTGCCTTGCCGCTGTACTCGGCATTCGGATTTTTTGGGATCATGCTTTTTCCCAGCTTAGTTACGAACGTCGAGTCAGCGCCAGGCGAGCCCATATCGGTGATGAAGTTGAGATAGAACTCATCGCCATAAACAAGAAGCCCATTCCGATTAGTCGCCTTGATGTATCAGAGCTAGCCAGCGGCCGTACGGTTATCCAAGATCACCCGTTGCGAGCCCGGATTGCTACCCACGAGCAGACCTTTGACACCATCTTCTCGCTGGGAGCCTACGAGCGTGCTGTTCAGCGCTATACCCTCGATTGCCAGAATCGTGGTTGGCAACGTCTTGGGCCTGCCCGCGTTATCGCCGCTGACCCGCTGGGCTTAGTTACCAGAGATGGCGCTATCAACGGTTCCTCGGGAGTCTTGGTTATGCCCCGCATAGTGCCGATGCTGACTCCGGTGATTCCAGCCAGATTACCTATGGGCGACGCGAAGCCGACAGCACCACTTGCTGAAGATCCATCACGGGTTAATGGCATCCGGCCCTATATCGCAGGTGATTCGTTGCGTCAGATTAACTGGCGCGCTACCGCACGCACTGGGGAGCTACAGACCCGGGTCCATGAACAATCTGCTGATCCGGTCACCATGATTTTCCTCGATACCGCTAACACCGCAGATTGGGATGTCCCTGTAGACGAGGTGCTGGAACTGCGTGTCGTTGTCGCCGCATCGCTGGCTCGGGCGCTGCTACGCGATCGCCAACAAGTTGGGCTTATTGCCAATGCCCCGCTGCTCAACCGGCGCAAGCGCACAGTCGTCCCTGCAACCCGCAAGCCTGGACAGCAACTGCGCATCCTTGACGCCTTAGCTGAAATCACGGAGATGTCAGGTGAGCCAATTGAACGGCTGCTCACCGAGCAGAACCCCAAGCTGCCATATGGTTCAACGATCTGTCTTATCACTTCAGACTTCTCGGCTGGCGCACAGCGGGTATTGCAGCGCATTGCCCGTACAGGTAGTCAACGCAACTGTGTCGTAATCTGCGTTGGCGAGATTCCAAAACTATCGCTGACCTCACGTCGATTATTTGACGTCTATCACCTTGGACAGGAGGTGGGGTGGCGTGATATCCCTGCGATCACTTTGGCGCGACTGGCCTAATGCCGCTCCTCGTCTTGCCATCGTTGTGCTCGATCTTGTACTCGTTGCGCTTACTGCCTTTGCCTGGACTTGTGCCTTGGCTCAACTCATCCAGATACCCTTGGGTAGCCGTACGATCTGGATGCTAGGCCACAGCCTCCCCTCCTATGTTGGGCCGTGGCTCATGATCTTTGGCGGCTATCTACTCGGCAGAAAACTTAATCGGGGCCTTTTCCTCACGTTCCGCGCCAAAGTTGCAGCAGCATTAGCAGCGATTGCTGCAAGCCTGGCCTGGACTTGCATTTCTTTCCGAGCCTGGCGTTACCCAGTCCGTAGCTGGGGTATCAGCCAGTCGTGGGTTTTCCTTCCTATCCTCACGGGTTCCATCATCATCGCGGTAGGTATGTCGTGGGGTTTTAGCACCTCATCAGTAACCGAATCTGACGGTTATAAGACCCAGCTGCGCGCGGTGCTGCTGACCTATGTCGCTTCCTTGGCTGCCGCTCCATTGCTGAATTGGCTTTTCCGCGCCAACTGCGCTGCTGATATCACTCGCGCGCAGCGCTGGTCACTTTTCGGCATCATCTTTTCTTGGATCGCGGTCCTGGGCATCGTGAATTACCGTGATCTGCGTCAGGATTCCACGCGTCTAAAGATCGATCTCCCTGCATGGCGCCGAGCTATAAAAACACTGATGACGATTGCTATCTTGGCTGCTGTTATCTGGTGCATGATTGCTATCTTGCTCGGTAAGAATGTCACTGCTTTCTTTTTCCTGCTGGCCAAAATCGGCTTCGGCATCATCTTCGTTATCGGAGCTGCTATTGCCGCTTTGCAATGGTGCTACTTTGCACTGTTCGGCCTGTTCTCTGGCAAGCGAGTTCTGCCTTATAACCCGCCAGAACTTGTCCCCATAACAACTGGCCACAGCAACCGCACATCCCAGCACTTCTATCTCTACATGTGGGTCGGCCTAGGTGCTTTTATCGTGCTGATCTTCATCATCGTATTGTCGCTATTTGGCAGCAACTTCCGACGCCGCAAAGCAGCGCTCGGGAGGAAAGAGCGCGTCTATGAAAAGGGCTTACTCGGGCAGCAGCTTCGATCTCTATTCACTCGCAAGAAGAATCCTGAGAGCATTACCCGCAAGATTTCGCTAGACCAGCAACCTCGTAATCCACGAGAGGCCATGCTTTACGTTGGAGTGCTTGCTCAGCGCGAAGGTATCCCCTGGTATAGCGATGAATCAGCCCAAGATTTTATTTCTCGACTTAACGGTCACTGGCCCCAAGAACTCCCCTGGCTAGCCACACTCTTGAAGGCCTATGAACCGGAACGCTACGGCCATGAGCCAGGTAACGGAGATATTTCCCAGGCCTGGCACCAGATTGCGCAGGCCCATCATGGGTAAACATTGGATACCTAAAAACTTCTCGATCTTCATTCTCCTTGCAATTGAGATAGTGGCAGCAAGCTGGTGGATATTCGGAGTCTTTCTAGATCACAGTACGCTCGTTGGTGGCATTGCTGCCCCCAGCGTTCTCGGCCCTATCCTCATTCTGGTGCTGACGTGGATGCTGCTCAATCTGCCACTTATCCAACGCCAGAGCGCAACAACGATGAGGGCCGTCGGGCTAGTATCTAGCCTCACGCTGAGCTTTCTTTGGCTCAGCCTGGAACCGCAATATCGTCTCACCCAACTCCTGCTCTACGGCGGAGATGCTGCTACCACTACCCATTCGTTCTGGACTATCCCCTTCCTGCTTGGGGTCAGCTATGGCCTAATCGGAACCTGGCTAGCTACTGATGGAACGCAGCTACTTTCACGAGAGCTACGTCGCAACGTCTTGATCTTCCTTATCCTCGCCTGGGCAGGGAGTTTCTTCTCCTTCTGGTCTTCGCCTGAAGCGAAGTCAGCTAGCACTATCGGTGCTCTCGTTACTGTCTTTATCACTATTGCTTTGCTCATTTTGGCCCAGCTCACCGAGACCAGGGAGGCAGCCAAACTACGCAATATCGATGTCCCGTTGTGGTCCCATGCCCGCGGCCCAGCCTTGACGTGGCTTGTTCTGGCTGTGCTGCTTGCCGCACTATGCTTTAGCACTTTTGGACGTCAAAGCATTGGTTTTTATCTGCTCTCCTGCGTCAGACTTTTTCAACTTCTTCTCTTTGCCATTTTTCTATTTAGCTTGCTCATCTCTGGCAGAATCTCCTGGGACACCCTCGTTGAACGAATAACAAAAAGCCAAGAAAAGGGAGCAGAGGCTGCACAGCGGCAAGCAGAGACCACTAAAGGGCCCCTTCAAGATGCCGTTATATCAGGGCCGCTCCATCCCACCGTTTTGCTGATAACAAGCATCGTCTTGTTCTTGCTCGTTGTCCTCGCGATCTTTATTGCCCTACGTAAAATGTCGCAGCGAAAAGTGACCACCGACGAGAGCACAAACCCTGGCAAGAACGTCTTTTCGCTCTCCCTTGTACGTCAGCAGCTTGCATCCTTCTTCAACCGCCCTTCCGCACTCCGGCAGTTCACCCGACATGTAACGTTGAACGACAATCCGGAGTCTGTGCGCGAGAGCATGTTGTTCCTCCACGCGCTTGCGCATCGACATAACCTCACGCGACACTTACGAGAATCAGCACGTGATTTTACTGATCGACTTGCTTTGAACTGGAGCGCTGAAGCCGAACAACTAAGCACGCTCTGCACACTCTATGAGAGCGCCCGCTACAGCAAGACGGCTCAGCATCTAGAGGAAGCGATCACGGCATGGCGCGCGATCTATCATTCCCATAACCCCCATTAACGAAGCTACACAAAATATGCCTCTCTCCTACGATAACGAAGCAGGTGAATAGATGTATGCAGCATGGTTTTACTACCTCACTATCACGTTCATTTC
>CAMQXE010000025.1 GCA_947038745.1 uncultured Propionibacteriaceae bacterium
ATCACCCTTGGGCGCTGGTACTAGATCGACAATTTTGTCGAGTAGCTCTTGGACGCCCACACCAGTCTTGGCTGATACACGCATGACGTCGTCAGGCGAGCCGCCGATGATATTGGCGATTTCTGCCGCATACTTTTCCGGCTGGGCGCTAGGCAAGTCAATCTTATTGAGCACCGGGATGATGGTCAGATCAGCTTCAAGAGCAAGATAAAGATTCGCCAGCGTCTGGGCTTCAATCCCCTGCGCAGCATCGACGAGCAGGATTGCGCCTTCGCACGCCGCTAGCGAACGGCTTACCTCATAGGTGAAATCGACGTGTCCAGGGGTATCGATCATGTTCAAGACATAATCCGTGCCATCCATTTCCCATGGCATACGCACGGCCTGGGATTTGATAGTGATGCCACGTTCGCGCTCAATATCCATACGATCGAGGTACTGCGCACGCATCTGCCGAGCATCAACGACGCCCGTGAGCTGCAACATGCGGTCGGCCAAGGTGGACTTGCCATGGTCGATATGGGCAATGATGCAGAAGTTCCGGATGATCTCCGGAGGTGTCTTGCCGGGTTCTAAGATGCTCAACGCGCGCGGTTCCTTACTGTGGACGGTGCTTTACTATTCTTTCATGTAGACCGGCATAACGACGAACGCATCACTGCTCGATTGGCATGCATCCGGCTGCACTGGTAACATATCTACTCGCGTCTTATTGAACTTGTTTCTTTAAGCGTAATCCCATTCACCGCACGAAAATCAGAGGCTTGCCCAGTGGCGAACATCAAGTCCCAGAAGAAGCGCATCCGGACCAACGAGAAGTCCCGCATGCGGAACAAGGCTGTTAAGGCAGCCCTGCGTACCAACGTGCGTCGCTTCAATGATGCCATTGAGGCTGGCGACATCGAGAAGGCGCAGGAGCTTGCGAAGGTTGCAACTCGTCAGCTTGATAAGGCTGTATCGAAGGGCGTCATTCACAAGAACCAGGCCGCCAACCGCAAGTCTGCGGTTGCGGTAAAGGCTGCTGCACTTTCTAAGTAAGTAGCAACCTTTAGTTAGCTTTAACGCAGCGTCCCGATACTCATCGGGACGCTGCGTTGCGCTTATTTGCAAGGATTTTGCTGATACTTACCCTGATGTTGGCTTCCCTCCCCCTGCTCTGCTTAGGCAGTAGCGCGGGGAGATGTCAGCGCAAGTGCGAGACGTTCTAGAGTAAAAGCTGCTGATCCTGCTTGTCCCTTGATGTCACCATCAGCAATAGCGACGAGTTGTAATGCCTGTGCGACTCTGGCATCACTCCACAGTCGTGATTGGTTAGCGAGATCTTTGACTTTGAAGGGGGCGACTCCACAAAGAGCAGCCATTTCACCTTGAGTCATGCGGGTTCGTGAGTTCGCGTTGTATTTGCCCAAGGCACGTAATTGGTTGGCAAGCGCGCTAGTGATGAGTACGCCAGGTACCCCCGTCTCTAGGGCCCAGCGTAGTTTCTCAATTGCTGCACGGGTGTTACCAGCCATGATGTCGTCTACGACGTTAAAGCTCGTTACTTCGGCGCGTCCTGAGAAGTAACGACGTACCAGGTCTTCGGTCAGTGGCCCATCGCCAGCATCGCTGATAAGTTGCTCGACAGCTGCAGCTAAGGCTCGCGGATCTGGGCCTACACCTTGAACTAGAGCTTCTGCAGCAGCACGATCAAGACGAATCCCAGCCCGGCGCCCTTCTGCCACAACAAACTGTGCACATTCCCAGGCCTTGATCGCTGGACAGTCAATGACGTTAATCTTGGCTTTTTTCAGCTTATCGACGAGCCCCTTACCTTTGACTCCGCCAGGATGAGCAATACCAAGAGCCACTTCACTAGGACGAATGCTGGCCAGTTCTACAAGATGAGGCACCAGTTCTGCTGGAGTATCTTGAGCATCACGGATAAGCACAATGCTGTACCTAGAAAATAACGAGCCGCTAGTGAACTCCGTTAGCTGACCACGATCTAGGCTTGAAGCCTGCACTTCATGTACCTGCGCATCTGGATGCTCAGCCAAGCCACAGCGCTTGATCGCACTCAATTCACGATCAACTAGTAAGGATTCTGGGCCATAGACCAATTCGGCCTTACCAAAGACACTGCGTTGTTGTTCACTCACGCTTCCATCATGCCAGGAAGCACCGACAAACGGGCGATCCCTAGCTTGCCCGCTACCGAGTTTTCTTGCTTTCGTGAAAGTCATACCGGTTCTGCGAACACCACAAGGTTATCTAACGGCTCTCCCGTGATCTGCGCATGTCCGGGGTGATCCAAGGTTCCGACGCTGCCGCTACATGTAATCAAAGCCAGGCGACGTGGACCACTACCATCAAAGATCGATGCCGGTAATTTCCCTTTTGGATAAGTCTGCACCAATGTCGTACGCCATAGTTCAACGCCTTGACCGCTGTGGATCTCGATCAGCATTCCCTGTCTGACTTGATGTAGCTGAGAGAACGCTCCCGGTCGGGATCCTACATAGAGATGGGCAGCAATAATCGTTGTTCCTTGGCTAGGTAAGAGTGCCGCTCCAGCTTCTGGAAGCACCAGCTCTTCTTCATCAATCCGTGACGGAGTCAGGACTGTATCGATCCCTGCTACCCCAACCCGAATCCGGGTTGGGGTAGCTTGCGGCGTCGGAGTAGCACTCACCGTTGCCGTAGCCGGATTTTTTGGGCTAGGGGTGATCTTCGCTGTCGCAGATGATACTGAAGGCATAGCTCCAATCTGTGCTGATCCCGGATCAGTCGCTGAAGCTAATGACAGAAATGGTGCTGCGACGATAGCTAAACTCAGAAGAACTAGACACAGACCAAAAACAAAGAACCAGTTAGGTCTACGTTTTATGGCGCGCCGTGGACTATTCATCGGTGGCGACGGATCAGAACAACCAACACGCTGCCAGAAAGTACTAATGCCCCTAGCCAAAGTGCTGCTTGAAACGGACTGCTACCCTCCCCAGCACGAATTAGAGGTTGTGCAGCAGTAACTACCTCTGGTTGCTTAGCAGACGTTTTTAGTTCAGGTGCTGGAGCTGGTGCAGTTTTCGGGATGTGGCTTTGGACCGGAGTAACTTGAGGCGTAGTTTTCACTGCAATTAATGTGGTCTCGGCAACCTCACCACACGGCGTTGTCACGGCCTGGGCCGTATCAGTTTGAGGCATAACTTCCTGCCAGACGTAGTACCCCGGTTTCGTAACCACGATCGGTTCTGTGGTCCACGTACCATCACCGGTAATCGTCAGCGCGACGCTACCTGCTTGCGGGTCACCTTTCTGGCATTGGTTGATCGTTGGCTGCTGTGAATACGGCCCCCAAAGAATTGCTTGCCCAGTTACGTTGTATCCATGTGCTTGGCTAACTGCAACGGTATCTGTCAGCGCAGCTCCCGGTTGCGCTTCTGCTGTTGAAGCAGTCGTGATCAGAGTTGGTTTAATCTTGGCAACCTCATATTCCAATGCAGCGTTGAGCTGTGCTGGTGCGGAGTCGCTCACCATCCGCTGACCCCGTGAATCTGAATGATTCTGATCGTATCGAGCAGGGATTCGAAGCGTAGGTACGCTTGCAGCAACCGTGACCGCTGCAGATATGTGATGTTTCCCAACACCTGCGGGAACTGTGATGAGGCCCTCGTTGATCTTCGCTGACAAACCATCGACCTTAACGCTGATCTCAAATGGGGCTTTCTCTCCCGACACTGCCCGGAGTTGAACACTGGCTGATCCTGGTTCAGTAGCAGTGGGCTGCTTTTTCCAGCTCAGGTCAAGAGTGTATGGGCCAGCGAATCTGGTTGCCTCTACGTTGAGAGAATCAGAAATTGCACGCGCCTGCGGATATTTCTGGAGCAATTCAGCAAAACGCTGTTCCTCAGCAGCCATCTGAGCGCTGTCAAAGACTGAGCGAAGCCGAACTAACCGATCAGTAACCGCTGCCCACATCGTATCGTCACGGCGATCTCGGGCTATGTGCAAGATATAGGCGATCTCGCCCCACTCTTTAGAACTTATCTCAGGCCCAGTATTGGCAACTCGGCCGAGACTATGTTTCAGTCCGGTCTGCTTATGCTGCCCACTTGGAGCTATCTCAACCCATCCACTCACCGGCTCAGAGGGGCCGCCATTTGGGTCAATGCAATAGCCATAGTTACCACCGATACGGTAATTTCCCATGTAATCCGATGGCAGCCAGATGCCGGTTCTGGTGCCATCCCCGGGACTAGCCTTAGCAGAAGTAGTAGCTCCACACGATAGCCCAATCAATATCAGCGTCAGTATGGCAACCCAGCGACGATGTCTACTCATGGTGTTCCTTTCTTTGATGTTTTGGTTGTACTGAAATGGAGTTCGCCATGCTCGCGAACTACAGCGATTGAGCCGGAATAATCAGTACGCGCTACTGCCATTCCGGCATCGTGAACGGCTCGCAACGTAGCTGCTGCAGGATGCCCGTAGTCGTTGTCTTTTCCAACGCTGATGATGGCTAGTTGAGCATGGGTTCCTTGATAGAACTCAGGGAGCATGTGCCCTGAACCGTGATGGGCAACCAGTACCACATCGGTGGAATGCAGCAATGGAAGAGCTTCCTGCTGCGCAGCCTGCTCAATGTCTCCTGTGATGAGTGTGCTAACCGAAGCAGATGTCCACTGCACGACGAGACTGCCGTCATTTTCAACAGCAGACTCTCCAGTACCAAGATCTGCTGACTGCTGCACAGCTTGTTGGAATACTGAGACCACTTCCAAAACCCCAGTTCCGAGCCGAAGCTCTAGGCCTCGATAACCCAGCACCACTTCCGCGCCTTTGCACTGTTTAATAAGACGGTCGCGCTGGTTAGAAGCTGTCGGAGAGAAAATCACTAGTTGAGGATGAAATCGCGACACTACTGCTTCAAGCCCGCCGGTATGATCTGCATGATCATGGCTTAGGACAACTACCGGAACAGCAGTGATGCTGAGTTGGCTAAGGCATGCCAGCACTGAACGAGGTTCTGGGCCTACGTCAAAAACAACAGCCTCATGTTTAGCTATTCGACCTACTGCAGCGCTTCCTTGACCAACATCGCAGACGACTATGGACCAGTTTTCTGGTGGAAAACCTGGCTGATAGGGGCTATGGATAAGTGCAAGAACAAGTCCGCCGATGAGTACTAAGCACGCCCACCGGCGGCATAAAATCTGGGGAGCGAGCACAAGCCAAAGAAGAATTATTCCCACTAACACCAGCCAGGGCAATACCCCCGCTGGCCATGAGAACCGAGCACCAGGAAGATGCGAGCAGCACCTGGCGATCCAGGCAATTGCGTTACAGCACCAGCCTGCTGGAACCGCCGCAACGCGTCCAACGAATACCCCGCCCAGAGATAGCCCAGTAGCCAAGAATCCCATGATCGTTGCTGGTGCGATAAAAGGAGCAACAAGTACATTTGCGACGACTCCGACGATACTCAGCTGTCCGCTAAGTAAAACCACAACTGGTTCTGTTGCGCACTGTGCCGCCAGCGGAATCGCGATCACTTCTGCAAGCCAACGAGGCAACCAGGCTGCTAAACACTTAGCCCAGGGGCCGGCCAAGAGCACTAATCCAGCTGTTGCTGTGACTGATAAAGCAAAACCCCAGCTCAATGAAAGCCACGGATCAATCGTCAGTAGAACCAAAACTGCTACGCATAAGTGGCGTATGGCTCTACCACCTGTTGCGCCAGACCCCACAGAAGTAAGAGCTACGATCCCCATCGCGCTGGCCCGTATAACCGATGGCTCTGTACCGCAGAGCGCTACAAAAGTTCCTGCCACAAGACAGCCCAGGATTAATCGCCCATAGCCTCTCACCCCGAACCACCCAGAAATAAGAAGTACGAACCCCAGTAAAATTGACAGATTTGCTCCGCTCACGGCAAGCACATGCAACAGTGCCGCATCACGAAATTCTTGTGCGAGAGTTTCTGGTATTGCCGACGTCTGGCCAATGACTACTCCTGGCAGTAAAACAGCAGCAGGCATCGGCAATGTAGCTGATGTTTTATTCAACCCAAGACGTACTCTATGCAGGAACCGCGCAGCAACACCAGGATTGTCAATAAGGATGTAGCTGCCCGTAGCACGAAGTGCTATGCCAGGCTCAGAGCTACCTTGCGATAACGAAAGAATCCCCTGCGCTCGGATATGGGATCCCGGGCTAAGCTCAAGCCAATCTTGTCCTGAGCTAGCAGTAATTGTGAGGTGCTGTTTACTCTCCCATGATGAACCACGAACCGTGAAATGATCAGCCCGAAGAGTCACAACCGTAGTACTGGAAAAATGACCAGAATGCTTAACCGGCTCGGTTTCGATAGTCCCATCAACGCTGATGAATGCTCGCTCACGAGCCGCATGAGTAAGTTCATCTTGGCTCCAGGCATGTAGTTGCAAACTAGCAATTACAGCTACCCCGAGCGCAACTATCACCCCAGCTAGGTAGCTACGTGAGTATCGGAGCTTAGCTATAGCCAGTGTTGCTACGAGGCCTACCCCGCATAAGACCAGTTGCCGCGATGACACGGTAAGAACCAGCAAAGCAGAAATCCAAGCCCCTAATGCTGCTGGAACGAGACGGACATCATGTTTCATCTCAAATACAGACCTTGCTCTGCAATTGGGCGAAGGTCTTTGCCCCGATCCCATCTATCTCTTGCAACTGTTCAATACGAGAAAAATCGCCATGAGCCTCACGCCACGCAATGATGTGTGAAGCCGTCACTGGGCCGACCCCTGGTAATGCATCTAGCTGTGTAGCTGTTGCAGTATTGAGATTGATAAGGGTTTCCCCAACGTTGCTTTGCTCTCCAGCTTCCGCTGCGCTGGCTTGGTTATGTGTTACAGGATTTGCTGCTGTAGAACTCGCCTGCGACGGAACTAAGATCTGAGCCCCATCTCGCACTGGAGCTGCCAAGTTGATGCGAGATAAATCGGCCCCAGATACGGGGCCGCCTGCCTTACCTAGAGCTTCTTGAACCCTGCTACCCGGTGTCACAGTCACTACTGCTGGAGCTGCAACTGCCCCAACAACATGAACAACCAGTTGGGATGGGGAAATCGAAGCTGCTCGTGCAGAGATACTTGGCGCCGGCTGCGCTGACGAAACTGGGGTACTTCTAGCTGAGAGTACCCACCAGGCCGTCAAGCCAAGCGCCAATGCAGTTACCGTGATTATTGCCGTCAAATGGCTAACTGCAAAGACCCAAAGATTGGATTTCAGCGAGTTTTCTGGCGCTACCTCCACCACGCTGTTAGCAGCTGGTTTATCTGATTCAGAGCTATTCCAGAGCGCATGTAGTCGCTCTCGGACTTGAACCGCCAGCTGAGTTTCCATACCAGAGCTATGCGTTGCTGGCCCACTTTTTGTGCGCCCAAACCACTTAGCTGTGGATAACTCAGCTGGATCGCATCCTGTGGATAACCTAACCATGCAGTTGTGCCCGGTACAAAAGCACCGGGCACAACTATGTGAGAACTATTCCTATTCGGGAACGATGCTCACGAGCTTTGGCAACCGCACAATAACCTTCTTGACGTTACGACCATCAAGATTGCGCTGTACCGCCAGATCAGCAAGCGCTACATCGATCACTGTCTGCTCATCCACGTCTGGCGGGAAGGTCAGTGTTGCTCGAACCTTGCCTTGGATCTGGACAACAACGGTAATTTCATCAGCAACGAGTAGAGACTCATCAGCAACGGGCCAATTGGCATTCGCCACACTTGGCGTGTGCCCAAGCAGCTCCCACATCTCCTCTGCAAGATATGGCGCAGTCAAGCTAAGGAAGATAGCAGTAGTTTCAGCAGCTTCGCGGACTGCCGGATCCGCAGCAAGGCCAGCATCTATAGCCTTACGAATCGCATTCGTAAGCTCCATGATGCGCGCAACTACTACATTGAAACGCCCAGACTCGATGAGCTGACTCACCTCAGCAATAGTTTTATGTGTAATGCGACGCAGCTCTTTATCACCATCTGCAACCGCAGCTCCAGGCTGAGATGACACCTCCGTGGCAATGCGATAAGCCCGCTGCAAGAACTTCAGCGTCGAACCTGGAGACACATCAGCCCAGTCAATATCTTCATCAGGCGGACCTGCAAAAACGATGGTAGTACGGACTGCATCAACACCAAACTCATCAATCTGCTTACCAAGATCAACGCCGTTTCCTAGCGACTTCGACATCGCTTTGCCTTCATTGATGACCTGGCCTTGGTTCATCAGACGTAGCGCGAACTCATCAAAATCAATGAGCCCCATGTCCTTGCATACCTTGGTAAAGAAACGGCTAAAGATCAGGTGACCCGTAGCATGCTCGACGCCGCCCATATACTGCGCGATCGGAAGCCACCGCTTAGCTGCTTCAGGGTCAAACGGGCCATCGGTGTAATGCGGCGAGGGGTAACGCAACATGTACCAGGACGAATCCACGAAGGTGTCCATGGTGTCGGTGTCGCGCTGTGCTGAACCGCCACATTTCGGGCAATCGACCTGCTTCCACTCCTCAGCGGTTGCTAGTGGCGACTCGCCCTTGGGTAACAGTGCAGCACCGCGAAGATCAGGAAGCTCCACAGGCAACTGATCCTCTGGCACTGGAACCACGCCACAAGCTGGGCAATGGATCATCGGAATTGGACATCCCCAGAAGCGCTGACGCGAAACCAGCCAGTCACGCAGACGATAAGTAATGGTCTTTTCACCAGTACCAGCAGCCTCAAGCTCGCCACAGATCTGGCTAATTCCCTCGGTCTTCTTCGTCAGGCCCGTCAACGATCCAGAGTTCACATAGGTGCCATCACCGGCAGCAGGAATACCCGAGATCGCAGGATCTTCTTGGCCATTATCAATGACTACTCGAATTGGAAGCCCAAAGGCCTGAGCAAACTCAAGATCGCGCTGATCATGAGCAGGCACAGCCATGATTGCACCAGTACCGTATTCAGAAAGTACGTAGTCCGCAGCCCAAACCGGGATCGATTCCCCAGTTACCGGGTTCGTTGCTGTGATGCCGAGATCAACACCCGTCTTCTTATGATCGGTAGATTGGCGCTCAATCTCTGTTTGCTTCTTGACTTCCTCACGGTACGACTCGAATGTCTCACGAGCAGCGGGTGCCACCAGTTCTTCAGCAAGCTCTGAATCTGGAGCTACAACCAAGAAAGTTACGCCATGAAGCGTGTCCGGGCGCGTAGTGAAGACCTGAATTGGCTCTGTGCGTCCAGCAACTTCAAAACGCACATAAGCACCCTCTGAACGGCCAATCCAGTTGCGCTGCATTGCGAGCACGCGATCTGGCCAGCCGCCCTCTAGCTGTGACATATCGTCAAGCAAGCGCTGAGCGTACTCCGTGATCTTGAAGTACCACTGCATGAGCTTGCGCTTGGTTACCAAGCTGCCGCAACGCTCACACTTTCCGTCCTTAACCTGCTCGTTAGCCAGCACCGTCTGATCTGTCGGGCACCAGTTAACGTAGGAGTCTTTGAGATAAGCCAAACCACGCTCATAGAACTTGAGGAAGAACCACTGGGTCCAGCGATAGTACTCGACGTCTGAGGTATGTAGCCGCGAGCGCCAATCAAAGCTGATGCCATAGCGACGGAACGAGGCCGCTTGAGTCTCGATATTGGCATAGGTCCACTCTGCTGGGTGCGCATTACGCTTGATGGCTGCGTTCTCCGCAGGTAATCCAAAAGAGTCCCAGCCGACTGGATGCAAGACGTCAAAGCCTTTGAGTCGAAGGTAACGCGAGTAGACGTCATTGATTGCCCAGGCCTCACCATGACCCATGTGCAAATCACCCGACGGGTAGGCAAACATATCCAAGACGTAACGACGCGGCTTGGAGCCATCATCGCACGCATCGAAGGTGCCATTTTCTGCCCAATACTGCTGCCAGCGCTCTTGCGCGGCAATCGCGTCATATCGACGCGGTTCATTTCGCATTTCGACCACGGCTTAGTCTATCGCGAACTAGCCGCTACTCTCTCTTCTGTTCAGGCACAGCGTTGAACTAACTCATTCCACATAGAGGGTGGGACCAGATTCGTTGAAATATCTTCCAAAATCTTGAGCAAAGCTGTTTCAGGCGCAACCTCATACAAACGGTCCATCACGATATTCATTAGTGCCCCATTGCCAGATACCCA
>CAMQXE010000026.1 GCA_947038745.1 uncultured Propionibacteriaceae bacterium
TGGATGTGGCCCCAGGCCTTCTTTGCCAACTCGTGAGTGAGCTTCTCGACGTAGTAGGAACCAGCCCACGGATCGACAACCCGGCAGGTGCCCGATTCCTGCTGCAAGAACAGCTGGGTGTTACGGGCAATACGAGCCGACATATCAGTCGGGAGAGCGATAGCTTCGTCAAGAGCATTGGTGTGCAACGACTGGGTATGTCCCTGAGTTGCGCCCATGGCCTCAACACACGTACGAACCACGTTGTTGTAGACGTCCTGAGCGGTCAATGACCAGCCAGATGTCTGCGAGTGGGTCCGCAAGCTCATCGACTTATCGTTCTTCGGGCTGAACTCGCGCACGAGGCGGGCCCAGAGCAGACGAGCTGCTCGCATCTTGGCCACCTCCATGAAGAAGTTCATGCCAACAGCCCAGAAGAAGGACAAACGCGGGGCGAAAGCGTCAACATTGAGGCCAACGGATTCACCGGCGCGGATGTAATCGACGCCATCAGCCAAGGTGTAGGCCATCTCGATGTCAGCGGTCGCACCTGCCTCTTGCATGTGGTAGCCAGAGATCGAGATGGAGTTGAACTTCGGCATATTTGCGCTTGTGAAAGCGAAAATATCGGAGATGATTCGCATCGAAGGAGTCGGCGGGTAAATGTAGGTGTTACGAACCATGAACTCCTTGAGGATGTCGTTCTGGATCGTACCGGCCAACTGCTCAGGCTTAACGCCTTGCTCCTCGGCGGCAACAACGTAGAGGGCCAGTACTGGAAGCACTGCACCGTTCATCGTCATCGACACCGACATCCGGTCAAGCGGAATACCGTCGAAAAGCTGACGCATATCGAGGATCGAGTCGACAGCAACACCGGCCATGCCGACGTCGCCAGCGACGCGGGGGTGATCGGAGTCATAACCACGGTGTGTGGCCAAGTCGAAGGCGATCGATAGGCCCTTCTGTCCTGCTGCCAAGTTACGGCGGTAGAACGCATTGGACTCTTCAGCAGTCGAGAAGCCAGCGTACTGACGGATTGTCCACGGCTGTGAGGTGTACATCGTGGCGTACGGACCGCGCAGGAATGGCGGGATACCAGGCATGGTTGCCAGGAAATCCATATTGCTGTATTCCGCAGCGGTGTAGAGATGATCGACATTGATTTGCTCGGGCGTCGTCCATAGCGGAGCATCAGGGCGCAGCAAGGCTTGGAAGCGCTCGAGGTCATCTGCTGATGTGGGTGAAATGCCCAAGTCAATATCGTTAAAGCGAGGTAGCTGGCTCATCGGGCTACTCCCAACGTGTCAAGTGTGGTGGTGAGGGTGTCAACGACGTTAACGCCCAAGGCGATGGTGGTGCCGATGACTTCACGAGCAGCATCAGCATTCTCGCCGAACTCGGCAAGCGAACCGGCCAAGATGATCTGCTTAGCGCCAGCAGCGGCTAGAGCGCGTGCAACATCAAGGCCCTGCTCAGCGTAAACTCGACCAGACGAGCACAGGCACACGACCGGGGTCTGAGCTGCCTTCCATGCTGTCACGATCTCATCAACACTGCCGCCTTCGGACTGCGGAGTTGGCAGGCCAGCGATATGGAACACGTTGGAGGCGAAACCTTCACGTGGGCCAAAATCACGACGCGAGCCAAGGCAAGCGAGGAATACCTGGGGGGTAAGGCCTGCTGCCTGTGCCGCTACGGTCCGGTCACGGAGCTGCTCAAAGACCTCAGCATCACGGCGCCAGGCGACGCCTTGGTACTGCGGTGCCTCGGGACGTGGGCGGACCTCAAGATCAGTTTCGTCAATCTTGGGGAACTCCGAGACGCCAGTGATTGGCTGCTTGCGAGTGGATAGCCGTGCAGCGCGCTCGCGGTTAAGCTCGGCCAACGGCTCCTCATACTGCTTAGTCGCAACAACATGTGCCATGCCGCCGAGGCCTTCAATGCGCTGGAACTCGACCCAGGCGCTGTCGGCAAGCGACGTCGACAGGTTCTCGATGTACCACGAGCCGCCACCGGGATCATTAACGCGTCCAACGTTGGATTCTTCGGCCAGCAAGATCTGCGTGTTACGCGCGATCCGTCGGCTGAACTCCATCGGAAGACCCCAAGCGGTGTCGAAGGGGAGCACAGTTGTTGCTTCAGCGCCACCAACCGACGCCGAGAAGGCGCTGATGGAGCCACGAAGAATATTGACGTGCGGATCGTCACGGGTAATTTCGCGCCACGATGACACTGCATGCTGGCGGGCGCCACGATGCTCAGGGCTTACACCCAGAACTTCACCGATGCGGTGCCAGCAGGTACGCAGCGCGCGCAGGCGAGCAATAGTGGCGAACTCGTCGCACGTCGCAGTGACGCGGAAGTTGATGGTGTCAAAGGCATCATCAGCGCTGATGCCATGTTCCATGAGGAAGCGGGCATATTCAGTAGCTGTTGCAAGGCTCCACGCAATTTCGTGGATATCTCCAGCGCCAGCGTTATGCCAGATGGTGCCATCGACGGTGATTGCTCGCGAGCGGCGGTAATCCAAGAGGTGGGTAGCGTACCCAGGAAGCGGATCAAGGACAGGGGCCGTGCCGTGAAGTGCCGCAAATCCGATCGGGTCAAGGCCCAATCCGAGAGTTACGGTGTCTTTTGCTGCACTAGCGCGCTCACATAGGTCAAGTAGGGCATCGGCTGCGGCGCGCTGGTTGGTACGCGAGCTCACATCGACCTTGGCCATGTTGAGGTAAACCCCACTCAGTACCGTAGCTAGATCGCTGGGTCGGATCGCATCCTCGCCAACACGCAGCCATAGGCTCATGACTCCGCGCTCTAGATCAACGTCAATGTCCTTTTTGGTCTGTACTGGATCAGGATCGTCGTAATAGCCACGGATATCCCAGGCATCCATATCGCCTTGGCGGACAGTGGTGCCGCGGGTAAACGGCGGGCAGCCTGGCACGCCAGGCTCGCGGTGGGCATCGTCACGGGTATAGATCGGTTCGATCTTGGTCCCGTCGACGGTGGTCGTGCGTAGTCGCGCAATAGCCTTGTCAGGGGATAACTGCTTATCCTCTGGCCTGGTGCGATTCAGCACCTTTGCCACCGCCACTTCCCACTCTTCACGGGTAGGGGCTTTGAAGTCCCCAGCGAAGGTGATCTGCTGGTCGGCGGGTTGGTGCTGGGTTTCGTTCGTCATTGAACTCCTGCTCCCGTGAGTTCGAGTCGGTTAGATGCTTGCTGAGGATCCTGAGTGATCGGTGTCCAGCCATCGCGTAGTAGCGAATTGAGTGCTAAATAACCGATGGCCTGCTCTTGCTGGGTGGCAAGGACAGCATGGAAGCGCGGCTCAGTGACCCGCGGGGTCCATGACGTAGCAGTAGGCTGCACGTCCTTGAGTAGATCAGTAAGCATCATGGTATCGGTGGTGTCGCACGCAATTAAGCGCAGTTTCGGGTGAGTACTCATTATCCTCAACGTCGTCTCCTCGCGACCCGTAGGTGAACTCGAGGTGAGCGTGCCGACGTCACTCGGCGCTCTCGATCCTCGAGGCTGGAAAACACCGACGCCAAGACGCCGGCTTGCTGGCAGGTCTTCGGACTTAGGGGCATTCCGGCAAAGCCGGGTTTCGCGCCATCGCTTCCCGAGTGCAAGCACCCAGTGCTGATGATGGTTTGTTCCCCAATACCGCTGCGGGACAGTCCCGGAATTACACCGGGTTCCCTCTTACGACGCTCCACCGAAGTAGAACGAACCAACGACTTAACTTTATACGTTGTCAAAGGATCTAGCAGAGGTGGGTCAATCGGTGGAGGGGAAATGCTGCAAAGGCGGACTTGAACACAGCGACGATGTTGCACATGTCATCGCTTATAAGCCTGCTCGATAGAAGAAATTCTTGTACGACGCGCCGCGAAACTCTCGACAAGGCAATAGCGCGGCACTACTATCACTAGTGCTGGCTTGCACCGCGAAACACAATATCTCGTGGTTGTAATGAAAAAGGGAATCTGGTGGAACTCCAGAACTGCCCCGCAGCGGTAAGAAGAAACGACGTCAACACAAGCACTGGGTGATTCATCTGGGAAGCGTTGGCTAGGAACCCCGAATTGGGAAGGTCTTCAAGTCCGAATACCTGTCAGCACCGGGCTATTGCCCGGATTCGACGCTGCCTCGCGGGAGGGCTGGGGGATGGTCCTCCTCTTGCCGCTGGGCGTGGCTACGAGGAGGAGCCTGTCGATGACTGCTGCACTGTCTAATACCCGCCCTGTTGCCGGTCGCGAAAACTCGGTACTGCTGGACTCGCTGCGTGAGATTGCCGCAGCAGATGCCACAAGTGATGCGTTACGAGAGAACGCCAATGTCGATGGTCAGTCGTCGATGGGTGCGATGTTGCGCTATGGCACAGAGAGCGCCAAGTACCTTAATTTGTCGGAAGTGATTGCCCCCGAATACGCTGCGGCGCACCGACTTGGGGATGTTCATATCCATGATTTAGATTTCTATACCCTCACCACGACGTGCTGCCAGATCTCCTTAACCAAACTTTTTGCTGAGGGTTTCTCCACCGGGCACGGAGTCCTGCGAGCCCCAAAAGGGATTGGCTCATACGCTGCTCTGGCGTGCATCGCGATTCAGTCAAACCAGAATGACCAGCATGGCGGGCAGTCTGTTCCCAACTTCGACATCGATATGGCCCCTGGGGTTCGGCTGACTTTGAAATCACGGTTCCTGGCGAACGTCGATAGCGCAGTACGTCTGTCTGGCGGCGATCCCGTGTTGGCGGGGCCCGTCGAAGTGGTTTTGGAGCCAACGCCGGAGCAAGAAGCAGCAGAGCGAGCCTATCTTGCGGGAGTCTTTGGCGGGGCTGAGGTTCCTGAAGGGCTTTATGAGCGGATCCGTTCGACGTCGGTTGCTGAGACGCAGCGGCTTACGTACCAAGCAATGGAAGCCTTCATCGCCAACCTCAACACGATGAACTCACGCGCCGGAGCACAGACTCCTTTCTCCTCAATTAACTACGGTACGGCGACCTCAGCAGAAGCCCGGATGGCCGTCCGTCAGTTGCTGCTGGCAACTGAAGCTGGGCTAGGTAACGGAGAAACTCCGATCTTCCCGATCCAGATCTTCCGGGTAAAAGAGGGTATTAACCTTAACCCAGGGGACCCAAACTACGACCTGTTCCAGTTGGCCTGCCGAGTTACAGCTAAGCGGTTGTTCCCTAACTTCTCATTCCAGGATGCTCCCTTTAATAAGGCCTACTACCGCGATGGTCGCCCTGAAACTGAGATTGCCTATATGGGCTGCCGAACCAGAGTTGTGAGTAATAGTTACGACCCGGATCGTTCGGTTACCCATGGTCGAGGCAACCTATCTTTCACCAGCATCAACTTGCCGCGTCTAGCTATTGAAGCTGATGGTGATCTGGGCCGTTTCTTTAGCGCTCTGGATGACTTAGTGCAGCTCACGATCGGGCAATTGATGGAACGCTTCCAGATTCAAGCGAGAAAGCAGGTCCGGAACTACCCATTCCTGATGGGCCAAGGTGTTTGGATCGACGCGAAGGGGCTAAAACCGGGCGATGAGGTACGCGAGGTAATTAAGCACGGCACATTGTCGGTAGGTTTCATCGGTCTTGCTGAGACAGTCACAGCCCTGATCGGACAGCATCATGGGCAGTCGCAGGAGGCGTGGGATCTGGCTTATGCCATCGTGGTGCGGATGCGTCAGCTCATGAATGAGGCAGTTGAGCGTACTGGCTTAAACTTCTCGCTGCTTGCCACCCCAGCCGAGGGGCTTTCGGGGCGTTTTGTGCGCATGGACCAGCGTCGCTACGGCATTATTCCGGGGGTTACAGACAAGGATTACTACACCAACTCCTTCCATATTCCGGTGGGATTTGGGATCCCGATGGCAGACAAAGTTGCTAAAGAAGCGCCATTCCATGCGCTGACCAATGCTGGTCACATCACCTATGTCGAGGTCGATGGCGACGCTTGTAAGAATGTCGCCGCGATAGAACAGATCGTGCGCTACATGGCTGCATCAGGTATTGGCTATGGAGCGATCAATCACCCCGTCGATCATGATCCGATATGCGGATACACCGGGATTATTGACGATGAATGCCCAGGGTGCGGGCGAAAAGAAGGGAATCAGCCTTTCGATCGGATTCGTCGTATCACGGGCTACCTAGTCGGCACGCTAGAGCGTTTCAACGATGCTAAGCGAGTCGAGGTCGAAGACCGGGTCACGCATAACTGATGAGGATTGCAGGCATCACGACGAGTTCTATCGTTGATGGGCCGGGGCTGCGGATCACAGTTTTTTGTCAAGGCTGTGGGTTGCGTTGTGAGGGGTGCCACAACCCCGATACTCAGCCTCTCGACGGTGGACGAGAGATTGCCGTCGCTGAGGTGGTCGCGATCATTGAGAATGAGCGGTTGGCTACCGGGCTGACGCTATCTGGTGGTGAGCCAACCTTGCAGGCTGCTGCCTGCGCCGAATTGGCGCAGGCAGCGAAAGCCCGAGGCTGGGATGTGTGGTGCTATTCGGGATATACCTGGCTGGCACTGGAACGTCGGGCTGTGAAAGAGCCAGCACTAGCACGGCTACTAGAACTAGTTGATGTGGTTGTGGCTGGACCTTACGTCGCCGCACAGCGCACCTTGAGCTTGCCCTGGCGCGGCAGTAGTAACCAAGTGTTGGTTCAGCTTGGACAGTCGCGCCAGGGGCTTGGCGATAACGCTATTTAGTGCCGCAAATCCTTACCTTTTGTTTCCGGGATTGCGATGGTGGTACAAACCGTGACAACGAGTAGCGCTGCAACCCAGCCTTGGAACCAGCCGCGGTGGCTTGCCAGCGCCGACATGAGATATGGCGCTGTGCCGCCGCAGAGCGCAACGGTGAGGGCATACGGCAAGCCCATGCCGGAGGCTCGGACATTTGTCGGGAAGAGCTCGGCATAGGTTGCAGGAGAGACTGCGACGTTGGCAGAGAACACCCCCAGCATGAGGCTAATCGCCAAGGAAAGTTGCCAGAACTGATCGTGAATCAGCATCTGTGCTGGAATAAAGCCAAGTAGCGCGCCTAAGTCAGCGATGAGCAGTACAGGGCGTCGGCCAATCTGGTCAGAAAGCCAACCCCAGAACGGGAGCATGGCGATGAGGACGAGATTGCCGATAATGGAAGCCCAGAGCGCTTGCCGGGGTGCAAAGTGCAGAGTTTTCGTCGCATAGCCTGGAGTTGCGACGGACCAAACGTAGAAGAAAACTGTCCCACCGCAGGTCAAGCCAACGGTAGCGAGGAGCTGGCGCCAACTGCTGCGCACAGTTTTTAGAAATGCTTGACGTTGGGTGCGGCCGGTGCGCTTGGCGGTATTGAAGGCTTCCGTTTCGCTGATATTAACGCGAATCCAGAAGGCTACCAATCCCAGTACGGCACCAAGCGCGAACGGAATCCGCCAGGCCCAGGCGCGTAGCTCATGTTGGGTCAGCGTGGTCTGACAGATGAGGCCTAGAAGCATTCCCAAGACGGTGCCTGACGTGCCGGTGAAGTAGACCGCTGAGGACCACAACCCGCGACGTTCTTTGGGGGCTTTCTCCGCGAGGAAAGTTTGAGCGCTAGGTAGCTCGCCACCGTGGGCGAATCCTTGGAGTAAGCGGGCCAATAGCAACACGACGGCTGCGCCCCAGCCAACCTGGGCATATGTGGGGCAGCAAGCAATGATGAGGGAGCCGAGTGAGGCCAAAATAACCGCGAGCATAAGCGCTTTTTTGCGACCTACCCGATCGGCATAGCGGCCAAAAACTAAACCGCCAAAAGGCCGGGCAACAAACCCAACAGCAAAAACTGCCAGGGAGCTAAGGAAAGCGGCAGTTTCGTCTTTTGGGTTGAAGATGGTGGCAGCAAAGTACATGGAGAACGTCGCATAAACGTTCCAATCGAACCATTCGAGCATATTGCCGACGCCTGCGCCAGCCAGCGTGATGAAGTGCTGGCGACGTGACGGAGCGGACTGAGACAGAGCAGTCATGGGAAAAGGGATCCTGTGGTGAGAACCAGCACGCGATCTGGGCCGCGTGGAAAGCTGTGGGCAAGTCGCCGCTTCAGCTAAAACGAGAGTAGCAGACTGCAATCTAGCGCAGATTTTGTGGTGATAGATGCACAAGTAGTTTTATCGCGGTACATCCTCGATGCCGCTGTGGCAAGGCGAATTAGGGTGTCCTATAGTGACGTTGTCGAACCTGTGTACGGGAATCTAGTGAAAATCTAGAACTGGCGCGCAGCGGTAAGAGTGAAGGTCTAGTCAGACACCACTGGGGCAACCTGGGAAGGGACTAGCACCTAGTGATCTTGAGTCCGAAAACCTTGCAGGTTCGTTGTTATTTCGTTCGACCTCGCGCACAGGTCGTAGCTGAAAGGTTCGACAATGCCCGCCGGGACACCGCTATTGCGTGCCACGCTGTCGCAGTTGTACGCCCTAGAGTGGATGGAACTGGCAGCATCCCCAGGCACTGATTCTTGGGTGCGAGTTGATCAGCTTCTTGACCGGGGCTGGTGGTCCTCGACGATTATGCGCTACTGCGGCTACGTCCAGACTCCGAAACGTTCGGTTGGAGCGGCCTGCTCCTTGCAGCATTACTCCGGACGTTGGGTGAAAACCCCGATCACGGTATGGCTTATGACCGGGATGCTCCTTGACCTTGCGCCAACGTCATGGTGGGTGCTTGTAGATAACAACGGGGCAACCCGGAAAGTTGCCTACACGGGAAGCGATTTGGTAGCGGCTGGAGCAGATCTTGCTGAAGTTACTAGTGCCATCGTGGGGCAGGTCGATGTGATGGTCGATCATGTTCAAGAAATCGGTGAGATTACTCGCGATAGAGCCCTAAGCGGAGTCGCTGCTTCGGTCGCAGGTACTTGGTGTCGGCTATGGGATAACGCTTCTGCCCAAGATCGTCCCCTGGTAAAAGAGCTTGCGGAGAAAATGCTGAGGGATTCTGCCTGGGGTAGTAAGCCGTTGCTTGATTTTGTTGAGATGGCGGATACGCGCTCGCTGAACTTTCGACGCCGCCACTGCTGCCTGATTCGGTTAGGTAAAGACCATGGCATGTGTAAGCAGTGCCCCCGCCGCGATGAAGTAGAACCTTTGCCGCAGATAGGCGAAGACCTGATTCCAGATTTTTCGATAGCAAATATAGTTAGGGCGCTAGCGTGAAAAGACCTGTTGTAGGGCTGCTAGTACTAGTGATCAGTGTGGCGATCGTAGCGTCGCTAGTTTTCTCACTGACACTGGGTGCAGAGCGGCTGCCATTCACTGACGTTTGGTCGGCTTTTTCTGGCTGGCTTAGGCAAAAACCTGGAGTAAGCGAGACAGCCGACGTCATTGTTCAAGAGCTGCGTTTACCGCGCGGCATTTTGGCAATCCTCATCGGTGCAGGATTAGCTATCGCTGGTTGCGGTATGCAGACCTTGGTGAGAAATCCGCTTGCAGATCCCTATATCCTCGGGATTTCGTCTGGGGCCTCAGTGGGTGCGACTGCGGTAATTACATTTGGGATTCTGACCGATCTAGGGCTGTGGGCTTTGTCTGGCGGGGCGCTACTTGGGGCTCTATGCGCAGCGTTATTGGTTTATGCAGTGGCGATGGCACAAGGCGGGTTAAGCCCGCTAAGGCTGGTCTTATCCGGTGTAGTGCTGTCATCGGCATTTTCGGCGTTGGCAAGTTTCTTGGTCTTTCGGGCGCAGGATCCACGAGCTGCACAATCAGTGATGTTCTGGCTGCTGGGTAGCCTTTCTGGCGCGCAATGGAACCGTATTCCGATAGCTGCAATTGTGGTGTTCTCCTGCACCTTGATGCTGTGGTTGGGGGCTAACTGGCTAGATGCGCTGTCCTCGGGTGAGGAACTTGCTGCTTCGCTCGGTATCCGGGTCGGCTTGATGCGTACTTTGCTATTTATCCTGCTCGCCATTTTGGTCGGCACGATGGTGGCTTTAGCCGGCGGTATCGGCTTTGTTGGTTTGGTCATTCCCCACCTATCCCGACGTTTAGTCGGAGCCCGCCATCGAGTGCTCTTACCGATAGCGGCGCTTGTGGGTGGGCTATTCCTACTCTGGGTCGATATCTTGGCTCGGATTATTGCTCGCCCGATGGAAGTTCCGCTTGGCGTAGTAACCGGAATTATCGGCGCCCCATTATTCCT
>CAMQXE010000027.1 GCA_947038745.1 uncultured Propionibacteriaceae bacterium
ATGCCGACGGTGAGGCGCCCAGAGAAATGCCCGCCACCTCGATGATCGTTAAAGCCACCAAAACGTTCATCGGCGACCAGATCAGTATGCCCAGGGCGCGGTAATCGACGTACGTGCGCATAAGAATCAGAGATCACAGAGTTATTTTCAAACTCAATCAGGACCGGCGCGCCGGTGGTATATCCGTTAAATACACCAGATTTCACTATCGGCAGGTCGGCTTCTTTCCTCGGAGTAGTACCGAGACTTCCGCCTTGGCGTCGGGCAAGATCGGCAGTGAAATCCGCAGTGCTGAGCGCGATACCGGCTGGGACACCATCAAGAACCACTCCCAGACATGAGCCATGGGATTCGCCGTAAATGCTGACCCGAAATATGCGGCCAAAGCTATTCATGGGTGATCCTTTCAAGATCAGCAAAGAAACTGGGGTATGACTTGGTGACACAATCGAGGTCAGTGAGCTGGACTGGTCCAGTAGCTCGAATCGCAGCAATGGCTCCAGCCATGGCGATCCGATGGTCCCGGTATGGATCAATCGTTCCCCCATGGAGTGGACCACCCCAGACCCGTAGCGTGTCATCGGCAAGCTCAAGCCGTGCGCCTAATCGCCCCAACTGTTCGCAAAGCACTACGCCACGGTCTGATTCTTTTATCCGTAAACGTCTCGCTCCAGTTATAACAGACATGCCACTGCCTGCGGTGGCGAGCACGGCTAAAGGCGGCACAAGATCGGGGCAGTGCGTGGCATCGAAGGTGAAGTTTGTTAGCTGCGATGGCTGTACCACCACAGCATCAGGCTCATAGCTGATAGTGGCTCCGGCTTGGCGTAATACGTCAAGGATCGCGACGTCGGCTTGGGCGCTGCGCAGATCCAGATTCGTGACCCGCGCGCCAGCACTTAATGCCCCTGCGACAAGGAGAAAAGCTGCTGCTGACCAATCACCTTCAACATGGTAAGGCTCGGTTCGTGCTGGCCGCTGGCCACCAGGCATGATCAACTCACGCCCATTGGGGGTCACCGTGATCGTCAGCCCAAAACTACGGGCGACAGTAGCGGTTAGGTGGAGATAGCCCAGAGAAACAGGCTCGCTCAGGTGGAGACGGGAAGCGCCGTCTATCTGGGCCAGGGCGAGCGCAAGCCCTGACATCGGTTGAGAAGATTGCGCTGCGGTGAGTTCTCTATCTCCTGCGCGCAGCGGCCCGGCAACGGTGATGCTACCAGGGACCGACGTCGCGGTAACCTCAACGCTGTGGAGCGCGTCGAGGAGGAACTGCTGCGGGCGATGGCGCAAAGTCCCGGTCATCGTCAGGGTGAACGGCTCTGCCTCAATCGCAGCAACTGCTGCTCCCAAACGTAGTGCTGTTCCAGATTCACCCACATCGGCTTCGGACGCGCGTGGCCTGGCTCGCGGTGTGATGTGTAGCGTGGTTCCATCACTATCGACTTGTGCGCCCATTGCCTTTACCAAGCGACAACAGGCTGCCACATCGTCACCTTGATTTGCGCCGTAGATGAGCGTGGGGGTACTCGCAGTTGCAGCGAGAAGTAACGCGCGTTGGGTCACAGATTTAGAACCAGGTGCAGAGAGTGTGCGCAGGGGGTATTCAGCAGCAATACGCTGGGCTACTTGCTGTGAGGGGAATCTCCCGGTATCGACGACAAGGTCACACGTGCGCTCATAGCTGTCGCGCCGTTGTACCAAGAGTTCACGCAATCGGGCAGTTGGATCAGTTCCTTGCAGTAATGGGCGGACGCTGCCAGTAATGCGCTGCGCAGCCCTTTCGGGAGGGCACCAGAGCCAGATCACGGTGGCATGGGCGCGGATAGCGTCGGCTGCACCCGGCGTGGTGAGTGTGCCTCCACCAGTAGCAATGACGCTGGCTGGCCCGGCTAAGACATCACTTAGAGCTTGGGCTTCACGTCGACGAAAACCCGGTTCACCTTCTGCTGCAAAGAGTTGCGAGATAGTCATACCTGCGTCATTCTCAATGGACTCATCGAGATCGATTACAGGCAACCCAATGAGTTCGCCAAGGAGCCGTGCCGTCGTTGTTTTGCCCGAGCCCATCCCGCCGATGAGCACCAGGTGGCGTGGCGAGCGCGACGATGGCACCGCGAGTTGTGCAGCCATGAGTGCTGGATCAATGTCTCGCCTAGTGAAATGTGTCGCTGCTGCGGCGGCCTGCCCAATGAGCCAATCACAGCCATCAAGGACCTGGCAGCCAGCAGCGAGTGCATCGTCACGATGAGCAGAAGCGCTATAACGGGCGACAAGAACTGTCATTGACGGGTGCCACGCCGAACGAGGTAGGACCCGCTGCGCTGTGCTGAGGCAGTCAATAACGATATCTGCCCCGGCCAGGCAACCAGCGTTGAGAGGTGCTACTGGACCTGAAAACCAGTGGGCTTTTTCTGGTCGGCGAGCGGCAATCGTGACCTTGGCTCCGGCTGCGGTCAAGGCGGCGGCTGCGGCTCTGGCAGCCCCACCAGCACCAAGAACAACGCAGCGTTGCCCAGCTAATCCGACCTGGGCGCGGTTCAGGGAATAACTGACCCCAGCACTATCTGTGTTGTATGCGACGCTCTTACCATCGGGATGAAAAATTACGGTATTGGCAGCCCCCACCGCCGCAGCCGAAGAATCAACGACATCGGTAAGTTCCACAATGCTTTTGAAGGGTGCGGTGACGTTGATGCCGTCCAATCCAAGCTCGCGGGCGAAATCTATTCCATGAGCGGGCGACATAGCGGCGAGCCGAAGGTAACTGATGCCCGGATCTGCGCCAAAGAGCGTAGGGCTTAGGCTCTGAGCAATGGGATTACCGATGACACCGAGCCGCGTCATAGTGATTCCTGTAGTAGTGCCACTATCTCGCGTAGTCGGGATTCGGATAACTGGCCTGGGGCGGTTGGTTCCGCTCCGGGGACAAAGGCTAGCGGTGTCTGCCAAAGTTCACCGGCGACACGGGTAAGTGCTCCGTGTGGCCCCATACCGATTGCGACGATGGGGCGAGGATCGTCGAGGAGACCGAGCAGGCGTGCCGCGTCGTAATGGGTATGGCAGTGACACGCAACTTTGGCTATATCGGCACCGGCAGCAAAAATTGAGTCGATGAGCTGGAGTAGTTCTTCTCGGGACGGGGTTTTCTCGTAGTCGTGCCACGAACCAACAATGCCAGGGTGACCTTCGGGGCTTTGTTCAACATCAAATGTCGTGCCTGGCTGATAGGGGAGATCGACCCAAGCTGCTCCAGAGTTCAGCACAAGTTTGCGACCGTGATCAAGGTCTGGCCCATGGTATGAGGCCAAAACGGGACAAGGCCAAGAAGCTACTTCCAGATCGTCGACGAGCTGTTCTGTCGCAAAATCGAGACGTAGCTCAACAGCGTCCGCACCTTCACGCTGGCGCAGAGTGGAGTCACGATCTCGCACGAGGATGCTACGCCACAGCATCGACTAATTCCTCAAAAACACTGTACGGGCAGGTCACTACCTTGGCACTGCCGATACGATCTAAAAGCACGATAGAGACGGTATCGCCGTGCGTTTTCTTATCATGGCCCATCGCAGAAATAAGGTCTGCGCGGGAAGCCGTAACTCCTGCCTCAGCCAAAGTTGTCGGCAATTCCACGGCTTGTAAAAGCTGACGTAGCTGGGTGGATTCGGCTGCGTCTAAGCGCCCACGGTGCACAGATAATTCAGCAGCCGCAACCATGCCTATGGCAACTGCGCGTCCATGTCTTAGCCCAGTGACCGACTCAATGGCATGTCCTAGAGTATGCCCAAAATTGAGCAACATCCGCTGGCCCTGCTCTGTTGGGTCAGCGCTCACGATAGTTGTTTTGATTGCGATTGCTCGTTCTAACTGCGCAGTAACACACTCCAGAAGAGAGCCTTCAGCGAGTTGAGTGCTGATGGTGTCGAACAGATCACGATCAGCGATAACGCTATGTTTTAGCAGTTCAGCGAAGCCTTCGACGAGGAACTTATCAGGAAGAGTCGTGAGCACTTCTGGAGTAATGAGGACGGTCTGAGCTGGATAAAATGACCCCACCAGGTTCTTGATCCCGCCGTAATTGACCGCAGCCTTGCCACCAATGGCGGCATCTACTTGGGCAAGCACAGTGGTTGGCACCAAGACTAGGCCACAGCCACGCATCCAGGTTGAGGCAGCAAAAGCTGCGATATCGCAGACCATTCCGCCACCAACTCCGACGATGACATCGCTGCGAGTGAGATCAGCAGCCAGCGCTGCATCATAAATACGGTTGAGCGTTGCAAAGGTTTTGTGATCCTCGCCTTGGCCGATAACCACAACATTGCGTGCAGTAAATAGCTCAGGCCAAGCAGATGCCACGCCTGCGTCAGTGACGAATAGCGCACGTCGATGATGGAGGTGAGTATCAAGATCGGTCAGGGAACCATGAGTGACTCCCAGACGTGGACCTAGCGGTTCAGCCATGTGCGTAGCTCGGTGATACGGGGTGCGACAGTTGAGAACTCAGCCGGGCTGAGTGCTTGCTGTCCATCACAGAGAGCTTGCTCAGGATGTCCATGGACTTCAATCATGATCCCGTCGGCACCTGCGGCAACAGCGGCGAGCGACATCGGGGCGATGAGGTCTACTCGGCCAGTGCCATGACTGGGATCGACAACGACGGGGAAGCCGGTGCGTTGCTTAAGTAGCGGCACTGCGGCTAAATCCAGGGTGTTGCGAGTTGAAGGTTCAAAGGTGCGGATACCGCGTTCACATAACACGATCTGGTCGTTGCCTTCATTGGTGAGGTACTCCACAGCACCGAGCCACTCGTCATATGTTGCAGCTAGACCGCGTTTCAGCATGACCGGGTGCCCCGAGCGACCAACTTCTTTTAGCAGCGCAAAGTTTTGCATATTGCGTGATCCGATTTGGAGCACGGTGGCGTAACGAGCAACTAGCTCGACATCGCGGGTATCGAGAACTTCGGTGATGATGGGAAGTCCTGCCTCTTTGCCTGCTGCTTCCAGGATTTCTAAACCGGCAGCGCCAAGACCTTGAAATGATCGCGGTGAAGTACGGGGTTTGAACACCCCGCCACGCAACATGGTGGCGCCAGCAGCCGCCACAGCCTTAGCGATGGCAGTGGTCTGCTCAGGCGTCTCTACCGCGCAAGGTCCAGCGATAAGCGCGATGGCAGAGCCAAGATCATACGAGGGCAAGGGTCTCTTTCCAGGGTGAGGTGAATCTCAGTAGGCGGTTTGTCACATTGAATGTTACCTGGGTAGCTAATCTGACGGTTATGTATCGTCTCGACGTCCGGGCTTGGCCCTTGCCACAGCTTCCTGATTGTGGTGATTTATTACGTCGAGGTAGCGATCCTATGGCGCTGATCGCTCCCGACATCGAGGGTGGGGCAGTCGTCGGATGGGGCGAAGCGGCCCGCTTTGAAGGTGGCTGGGAAGTGCTGGAGCAGTGGCTTTCAGCGAAACTTCCCTCAAGCGCTGCTGGCGCTGTCCGGGCGCTGGTGACGTTGAGTTTTGATCCTGAACGGACACAGCAAACATCGGTCTGCGTGGTTTCAGCAGATGCGGTTGTTATCAGTGGCGGACACGCCTGGCGGGTGCTCGTGGGGGAGTCCCTGCCCGATCAACCTCCGCCGCTACCAGAGCAACGTTTTGCTGCGCCGAGCGTCGTTGCTGCCGATATGGGCCATGAAGCCGATACCTACCGGTCGCGGGTGGAGCAAGGGCTGGCGCTGATTCAGGCAGGGGAGTTACGCAAGATTGTGCTGGCAACTCATGCTGATTACACGGTGACTGGCGTAGTAGCTGCCGATATTGCAGCCCAGCTATATCAAGATTTTCCAAGCTGCTGGATCTATTGCGTCGATGGCATGGTCGGCGCATCGCCGGAGCTCTTAATGCGGCTACGCGAAGGCCGCTTTTCTGCACGAGTTTTAGCAGGTACTGTGCCACGAGCGGATACCAACACAGACGCATACCATCTGAACCGGCTTGAAGATAGCGAGAAAAATCAGCGTGAACATGAGGCTGCGATTGTGTCAGCCCGTGCAGCTATGGAGCCGTTGGCAACTCGGATTGAGGTAAGTAATAAGCCATATCCGTTAATCTTGCCCAACGTCATGCACTTGGCTTCAGATCTGACCGTCCAGCTACGTTCTGACTGCGGCGTAGCTGAAGCTTTGACCGCGCTTCATCCGACGGCGGCAGTCGGGGGGACACCTACAGCCCAGGCCCAAGCACAGTTACATCGGATTGAAGGTTTTGATCGTGGACGATTCGCTGGTCCGGTTGGTTGGCTTAGTGAAGATGGCGACGCGGAACTAGTCATTGCGCTTCGAGGCGGGCAACTGGACGGGGAACACCTCAGGCTCTACGCCGGTGCGGGGATCGTCGCAGGCTCTGATCCGCACGCAGAATGGGATGAAGTTAATGCCAAACTTAGCCCCATGCGTCACGCTTTGAGACTAAATGACATCGAGGCGCCGTAGCGCAGTAACGTGCTCGTTTCGGTTGCTACGGTCAAGGGCTACTTCGATAATTTCGATACCGCTTATTGGACCCGCTAATGCGTTAATCAGCTCAGCCTGGGTTTTTACCTGGCGGCTAGAAAAGCCCAAAGCACGGCTTATCGTGCTGAGCGTTATTGCGTGAGGGACCCCAAATAGACGTTCAAAGATTGTCTGCGACAACGTCGATTGCTCCAGAGTAGAAAAAATAGCGCCACCATCGTCGTTGCCAATCACGATGCGTAGATCTGGAACAAACTCAGCAGTAGGCAGGGCTAAAGCATTGAGATCATGAAGTGTGCTGAGATCACCGAGAACTAATGTGGTGGGCCGGCGTGATCCCAGTGCCAAGCCCATCGCCGTTGACATGAGGCCATCGATGCCGGCAAGCCCACGGTTGGCATAGCAGCGTGCAGGGGTTGGTGAGATCGGGGATTCTGCAGCGTCGCGGACTAATCGTGAACTACCCCACATGAGATTGTCCGATGTCGTCATGTGCTCCAGAACGCAGGCAACTAAGCCCCAGCCATTGAGGGCATTGCTAGTTGCGAGTGCTGCTACTTTCTCGGCAGCCAAACGATCTTCTGCTTGCCAGCGAGTAAGCCAACTTTGGTCGGCAAGCGGCGTCAAAGTGATTGCATCGGTACGTATTCTGGTTGCGGGGAAACGCTCGGGGGCGGACGTAGCACCTACCTGAATCACATCGAATCGGGGATCGCTAAGGAGGCGTCGTTGAGGGCGTGACAATGTGGGGCGCCCCACGACGATGACCCGGTTGATCTCAGCGGCGAGTGAACTTTCAAGAAGCAGGTCATAGCACTGAATCGTGCCAGGAATCCGGCCATTCGATGAGGGCTCAGCAAGGACCGGAATCGAAGCGGCAAGGCCTAACTCGGCATAGTGTCTTCCTACGCTGGGAGTAGCGTCGCCAAGGAGCAAGACGAGATCTGGTGTTGCAGTAAGCGCTAATGATGCAGGTTCGCATACCGTTACGGGCGGTCTACTTGGTGGCGCGCTGAACCCCAACGGTTCGCTGACTAGGGGCTCATCAAGTTCGAGGTTTAGCTGCACCGGCCCGGGGTTGTTTGGGTTATGCGCGCAGGCTAGTACCTGGTCTAATCCTGCGGCCCAAGCGTCAGGTTCAGCGCTTGATAGTTCGATACAGCTTCGGGTGAAAGTGCCAAAAATGTCAGGTTGGTTGGTGGTCTGATTTGCTCCGGTGCCCCGGAGGATAGCTGGACGATCCGCAGTGATTACTAGCAAAGCAATGCCTGCATGGTGGGCTTCCATGACCGCAGGCAGAAGATTACCCACCGCTGTTCCAGATGTGGTTACTACAGCAGCAGGGGAGCCAGTGGCTTTGGCAATACCCAGTGCGACAAAAGCGGCACCGCGCTCATCAATGCGGATATGTAGGCGCAATAGCCCAGCATGTTCGGCGCGTTCCAAAGCTAGGAGTAGCGGGGTATTGCGTGAGCCGGGGCAAGCAACGACGTCTTGCGTCCCGGTCTGGAGCAACATGGTTACGACTGCGTGGGCTAATAGTGCGGAGTTCATCGGCGAACCTGCTCAATCGCGCAGGCGGCAGCTAGCCGGTTGTGCCACCACATCGTCGTTGCGTTATCGGCTAGTGGGATGTTTTCAGGATCAATCTCGACAGGACTGCCTAACGAGATATAACCGTCATGCTCAATAACTCGCGATGACGTGACATCGGTCTCGAATAACGCACTGGTGTTTAACCCGCAAGCGAAAGGCAACTCAGGTAGCGCAGCCGCGAGGCTTACCCCCAGCCGTAACCCTACCGAGGAGTCCAATGCGGAAGATACGACGGTTGGCAGATCAAGAGCTTCAGCTATCCGCAGCGCTGAGCGTACCCCGCCTAGCGGCTGAACTTTAATTACCGCAATATCGGCAGCTTGCAAGGCCTTGACGCGGTAAGGGTCACCAACCCGACGGATCGCTTCGTCAGCAGCTATGCGTATATCGATGCCACGCTGAGCTAGTGCTCGTCGTAGCTTCGCCATATCAGTCACATCAAGAACGGGTTGTTCAACGTATTCCAACCCAAACTGAGCGAGCTCTTTCATCGCGATGAGCGCCTCATCAAGATTCCAGCAGCCGTTGGCATCGCAGCGGATTTTTCCGTGTGGGCCAAGCGCATCTCGCACTGCTTCGACACGGGCTAGATCAGCGCTCAGTGAAGAACCCGGGCCAGCAACCTTGACTTTGGCTGTGGTGCAGGCAGATGCCCGCACTAGCCTGTGGGCTGATTCGGCTTCCACTGCAGGAACCGTGACATTGACCGGTATTAGTTCTCGAACTGCACGAATCTGTGGGCAGGTCGCTGCTTCGCGAGCAGCCTTAAGCCAGGTGGCAGCTTCAACAGTGTCGTATTCAGTGAAGGGGGACCATTCTGCCCAGCCGTATTCGCCGTGTAACAGCATGCCTTGACGTCGATTGATGCCGCGAAAAGTTACCCGCATCGGCAGATCAAATACCACGGCTTGATCGCACCAGGAAGGTAGCGCTGAGGTAGGCGAGGTATTCACATGGAACAGTTTAGTCGCCGGAGCTGGTTATAAGACGCTGGTGATAGCTTCGGTCCCTGCGGGAAAGTTCTTGGCTCTTGCGTCTATGAAATGACAACGACTCAGGAGGCCGCTTAGTCCCGAGGGATTGATTAAAACCACGATTACTGAGATCAGTGCGATAAGCCAAGCAATGGCAGGGGCGAATGTCATAGCTGCGACGAAACTTCCTTGGCAGACTAAGGCTCGAATTAGCTGGGATGAGCGTGGATGATTTTGTGCCTGAGGCTCCAGATAGACCATTCGCTGGCCCCATGATGCCCCGCTATTGGTTAGCGCTGGAATGATTACGCCCGCTTCGGCTGCGATAAAGGATCCCACGGTGAGCCAGAGCTTGTGCTGTGTGATGGCATCTGAAGCGGTTTGGTTCCAATGCAGCAAGATCGCTGCACCCCAGCCCACCGCAGTACCGATCATCGCCAAGATCGCAAGGTAACAGGCGTCTATGCTCATGCCAGCTAAGCGACGCAGGCGAGAGAGCGTGCGGGCTCTGTCTCGTTGTGCAATGAGATGATCCTTGCGACTCAATAACCGCGGGGTTAGTGCTTCAAGAATAATTCCGATGATAGTTCCGGAAGTATTAGTGACAAGATCGACGGCATCAGTAACTCGATAAGCACAAGGTGCTAGGCCGAAATTAGCCGTGTACTGGGTTGCCTCAATCAGGGCAGACATTCCAAAGCCAAGAATAATAACCTTAAGCCTTGACCATTCGGTGATCCGGCGAATAAGGAACCCAAAAGGAACAAAGAGAGCGATATTTAGTAGCGGCTCTAAGACTAGCCAGCTATGGAGTATTGCTGGGAATCCATAAACTGGAAGTAGTCGTTTAATGTCGCGGATGCCACGGAATGGATCACGATTGAGGTGCAGCCTATGCGCGGTGCAGAACTCGTCAGTGAATGTGGGGAGTGGGAAAATGGTATAAGCGATAAGTGCGGAAAAATAAATATAGCAACTCGCGGTCCAGAGTAGCCGCCCCTCGGCTAATTCACCATAGCGTCGGTAATGCCAAACGAGCAATGGAAGAAAGGCTAG
>CAMQXE010000028.1 GCA_947038745.1 uncultured Propionibacteriaceae bacterium
CCGCTGCGGTGGATCGTAAGCAAGAAAACGATCGAGCAAGGCGGCGTTGCTGTCGAACTTCCAAAGCTGGATATCGCTGCCTTTCAGCGCCAGGCTGCAGAAGTTGGCGCGAATATCGAGATCAGCTAGCAGCTCAGGCGATTCATCTAACTAGGCCATATGCGCAAGATGCCCTACCTATCCATAAGGTCGCCGAGAGGCACCAGAACCGGGTATGCTTAGTTAGCAAAAGCCCTGAGGTTATTGCCTCAGGGCTATTTTTGTTGAGGAAAGGCACAGCATGACTGGCATTGTGATCGTTGGCGCCCAGTGGGGCGACGAGGGCAAAGGCAAGGCAACGGACTCCCTAGGTGGGCAAGTCGATGTCTGCGTGCGCTATTCCGGCGGCAATAACGCGGGCCACACAATCGTCGTCAATGGCGAGAAGTACGTGCTGCACCTATTGCCGTCTGGCATCCTCAACCCCAACACCACAACCGTATTGGGCAACGGTGTGGTCATCGATCTCGATGTACTCAAGCAAGAGCTTGATGTGCTTTCCACTCGTGGGGTGGAGGTGCCGCACCCGCTAATTTCAGCAAATGCGCACATCATCGCCCCGTATCACCAGGTTGTCGATAAGACCACAGAACGTTTCCTTGGTAACCGCCGTATTGGCACGACGGGGCGCGGCGTTGGGCCTGCCTACGCCGACAAGATCAACCGAGTCGGCCTGCGGATTCAGGATCTCTTCGATGAGTCGATCCTGCGGCAGAAGGTTGAGGCCAGCCTTGACCAGAAGAATCATCTGCTGGTCAAGCTCTACAACCACCGTGCAATTGATCCAGTGCGCACCACCGAGTTGCTCTTGTCCCATGCGGAGAGCCTGCGTCCTTACGTCATTGATGCGGCCCGCTACGTTAATGATGCGCTCGATGCAAATAAGGTCGTGCTCTTTGAAGGTGCCCAGGCCCATCACCTCGACGTCGATCACGGCACCTACCCCTATGTCACCTCGTCGAACCCGACGGCGGCTGGCGCCTGCACTGGTGCAGGTGTTGGCCCAACTAGAATCGACCGCACCGTGGGGATCACCAAGGCCTACACCACCCGCGTGGGTGAAGGGCCGTTCCCAACAGAACTGTTTGATGCTGATGGTGACAAGCTTCGTGAGATTGGTGGCGAATATGGTGCCACTACGGGGCGAAAGCGTCGTTGCGGCTGGTTTGATGCGCCGTTGGTTGAGCATGCCTGCATGGTTAATGGATTTACAGATCTGTTCCTCACCAAGCTCGACATTCTTGGCGCTTGGGACAAGATTCCTGTGTGTGTGGCCTATGACGTCGATGGTGTTCGCCACGATCGTATGCCAATGACGCAATCAGAGTTCCACCATGCCAAGCCCATCTTTGAGTACCACGATGGCTGGAAGACCGATATTTCATCGGCTCGGACGTTTGAAGAGTTGCCCAAGGCGGCACAGAACTACATTGCTCGCCTTGAGCAACTGTGCCATACCCGAATCTCGGGTATTGGTGTCGGTCCTGGTCGTGACGAATTGATCGTGCGGACTCCGCTCATCTGAGCTTAACCCCCGACTTACGTGCTAACCCCCGAGATAGAACTCGGGGGTTAGCACGTAAGTCGGGGGTTAACTTTAATGTCAGACCGAACAGCTAGGCTTTCCTTATGGGTCGACGGGTATTGCTTCTAGGTAATGGTGGACGCGAGCACGCGCTAGCGCGAGCGCTCGTCGCTGATCCTTCAGTGGCGGAGCTGATTGTTGCGCCTGGTAATCCTGGTACGGCGCAGTTAGCCACAAATGTTGCTATCAATCCGATTGATCCGGTAGCGGTTGTGGAATTAGCTAGTCAGAAGCAGATTGATCTGGTTGTTATCGGTCCAGAAGGCCCCCTGGTGGCAGGTGTTGGCAGCGCATTACGCGCAGCAGGCTTTGCTGTTTTTGGTCCTGATTCTGGGGCGGCTGCTATCGAAGGTAGTAAGGCTTTTGCTAAAGATGTGATGGCTGTGGCGGGAGTACCGACTGCTCGTTCCTTTAACTGCACCACGAGCGCTGAAGCAGATGCGGCTTTTGCGCAATTCGGTGCGCCATACGTCGTGAAAGACGATGCTCTTGCTGCTGGTAAAGGGGTCGTCGTGACAGATGACCTCGCTGTGGCCAAGGCTCATGCGTCGGCTTGTGAGAAAGTCGTGATCGAAGAGTTCCTCAGCGGCCCAGAAATTTCACTATTCGTTGTTACTGACGGCGTACATGCGATCCCGCTTATGCCTAGCCAGGACCATAAACGTGCTTTCGATGGGGATAAAGGCCCAAATACCGGTGGAATGGGGAGCTATAACCCCTTGCCCTGGCTGCCCGAGGGATTCGTCGATGAGGTGATGGAGCAGATCACCTTCCCCACGCTGACTGAGCTTCGCCGTCGAGGCGTTCCTTTTATCGGGCTGCTTTACGTCGGGCTAGTTCTCACTGATACCGGGCCTAAAGTCATCGAGTTCAATGCTCGGTTTGGAGACCCTGAAACCCAAACCGTTCTAGCTCTGCTTGATTCTGGTCTAGGGGAGATTCTCGACGCTGCTGCTCGCGGAACCCTAGACACCGTGGCGCCGTTGCGCTGGAAACCTGGGTTTGCGGTCAATGTGGTTGTTGCCGCTCAGGGCTACCCCGATGCTGCTCTAGCTCACGGTCGGCTAGCCATTCCTACAGACGCTCCACAGCGCTATTACCTTCATGCCGGTACTGCGATTACCGATGCTGGGTTGTGTAGCGCTGGCGGCCGCGTCGTTTCCTGCATCGGTATTGGCGCGACGTTAGCTCAGGCGCGTTCGCAGGCCTATACCGCTGTTGATGCTCTCGATTTTCCGAACGGTTTTCACCGTACCGACATTGCCCATTTCGCGCTCTAGGAGAACTCCATGACTATGCCCAACGTCCTCGCTACTCGCTATGCCTCTACCGCTATGCGGGGTATCTGGTCACCAGAACGCAAGATCATCAAAGAACGCGAATTGTGGATTGCAGTAATGGAAGCCCAGCGTGATCTTGGTGTTGATTTTGGCGGAGATGATCCGAACGTGGTTATTGCGGCGTATCGGCAGGTTGTTGAGCAGATCGATCTTGCTTCCATCGATGCTCGTGAGCGAGTGACCAAGCATGACGTCAAAGCCCGCATTGAAGAGTTCAATGCGTTAGCCGGGTTCGAGCACATTCACAAGGGCATGACTAGCCGCGATCTGACCGAGAATATCGAACAATGGCAGGTCTATTCTTCGCTACAACTCGTCCGCGACCGACTTGTCGCAATTCTTGCTGGGCTGAGCTTCCACGCTGTGCAGTATGCGCAACTTCCGGTGACCGGGCGGTCGCATAACGTTGCTGCGCAAGTCACTACCTTAGGCAAGCGCTTTGCGACGGTAGCTGATGAGACATTGGTTGCTTACCATCGGATTGAGAATCTGCTAGATCGTTATGCGATGCGCGGGATCAAGGGCCCGATGGGCACCAGCCAAGACATGCTCGATTTGGTGGGCGGTGATTTAGCCAAGCTCGCCACGTTGGAGACGCGGGTTTCAGATGCGTTGGGCTTACCGCAGGTATTGACTTCAACTGGTCAGGTTTACCCGCGTTCCCTGGATTACGACGTACTCACTGCGCTTGTGCAAGCCGCCGCTGGGCCGTCAAACCTTGCGACGACGATCCGCCTCATGGCTGGGCTGGAATTGGTAACCGAGGGCTTCAAACCGGGGCAGGTGGGTAGCTCCGCCATGCCACACAAGATGAATGCGCGTAGTTGTGAGCGGGTTAATGGTTTTAACGCCATTCTTAAGGGCTACGCCCACATGCTCGATGAGCTCTCCGGTAACCAGTGGAATGAGGGCGATGTATCTTGCTCGGTGGTTCGCCGAATTGCGCTACCGGATGCTTTCTTCGCCTTTGATGGTTTGGTCGAGACGACGCTGACAATTCTGGCTGATTTTGGTCAGTTCCCGGCCATGATTCAAGCCGAGCTTGCGCACTATCTGCCGTTCCTCACCACGACGAAGGTCTTGATGGCCGCAGTACGTCAGGGGGTTGGACGTGAGGAAGCCCACGAGATCATCAAAGAGAATGCCGTTGCAGTAGCGCTGGAGCTGCGTGAAACTGGCTCCGGCAAGAATGATCTCTTCGACCGGCTTGCTGCCGACGGCCGTTTGCAGCTATCTAGGCAAGATCTTGACGCTATTGTTGCTGCACCGATTGAGCTATCAGGGGCAGCAGCGCATCAGGCAGAAGCTGTCGCAGCTCAGGTAGCCAAGATCGTCGAGGCTCACCGTGAAGCAGCCGCTTACGCGCCAGGATCAGTGCTATGAGTCTTGAGTTCCTCAAAGCTACCTGCCATCACGATGAGTTAGAAGTCGAGGATTTACGCCTAACGAGGATCATTTATCGCGGTCGGGTCGATGGCAAGGCAGTTCTGGCGTGCTCCCCACACGTTGATGGGGCCTCGGTGTGCATTCTTGACGACGGGGAACGTAGCTGGTTGGCGTTGGTGGCTATTAATGGGCAACCATTTTGGCAACGCCCTGATGAAGGCATACGGTTCTTCGGTATCGACCATGGGCATCAGCCGATTGCTTGCCGCATGGCCGATGGCACCCAGCAGTGGTTTGATTATGAGACTGGCGAACCAACCCAGCATAAGAGCCGCGCTGTCGATGGGTGCTGTTGCGGCTAGCTTGTATGACGCTTCCAGGTAGTCAATAGCGGCAAGGCAGTGAGGACGGCTGCTGCGCTAGCAAGCCCTAGAGGCTTGGTTGTAATGGAATATCGCCATAACTCGAAGATCCCTACCGTGGCAGCAATCGCTCCACATACGACGATCCAGGTCGTTGTGCGGGCGGCAAAGCGCTGCATAAAAAGTTCCCACTTTGCAGCTAATGCAACAAGGCCAGCAAGTATGGCGATGCCGACTCCGAAGAACACAGGGCGGGTCAGCCACCATTGCCACCAAGGCTCAACGAGAAGCGATGGGAAAGCTAGCCCCAATCCAGTCATGATGAGCAAGGTGGGCAGATGCCAGAGGTAGATCGGCATGAGCAGCGCAGTGAAGGTATTGAGACGCCGCTGCCAGGCTGTAGTCGGAGCCCAGCCAGTGCAGCGTCGTGATAGCCACACCAAAACGGCAAGTTGGGCTATGCCAAGAAGTACCATCGCAGGCGATGCCGGGATGAGATTAGCTCGCATGTCGTCGCGCATGCCAATGACGTTTGGCGGGCAGACCTTTGCCTGAATCAGAACTATGATTCCTGCAATGGCAGCAGCAATAATGAGCGCTAGCCCCCAAACCGGGAACCTATGCCAACGCTGCCGCTGGTAAATAACCCCAAGCTGGTGACATGCAGGCCAGACCAGAAACATGGTGTAAGTCAGATCAACCTGGGCGGGCCACCGGTGCCAGGCGTAGAACAACCCCGTTGTAATCCCGGCAAGAACAAGTACTGGAATCAGCGAGCCGATCCGGTCATGAATCCATACCTGTAACGGGGCCACCATTACGCACAATAGATAGGCTGCAAGGAACCATAAGACGTTGCCAGCCTGCTTACCGAGCATATGTCCCAGCCCAGGAGCTATCTGGTTGCATAACGCTACAAGCCCAAGAATTATCACAAGTAGCGGGATCACGGGGGTAACTAAACGGCGGGCACGTAGGCCAAGGAACTCGCCATACTTTTGCCCTTTGGCCGCGCAGCGATCCCAGATCAAGGTGTTGGCGAACCCGCCGGCAATGAAAAAGGCAGGCATCACCATGAGTAGCCAGGTGGCGGTCTGCCAGCCTAGTCCGTTATAGGCCTGGGTGATGACGGGCTTACCGCCAACAGATGTGACTCGTGCATAAGTCCAATGCATGCTCACGACGATAAAAACCGCCATCACCCGGACAATATCGATAACCCAATCGCGCTGTTTCACATCACGATCATGGCATGGTTTTGGAACCTAAAGCTGACCAATCGCTTCAGCGAATAAAGATTCAGCATCAACGTCTAAGCCTCTGGAGGCAAACCATTGTGTGCTGACTCGACAATCACGAAGTAGATAGTCCATGCCATCAGGGTTAGCTATGACATCAATGAGCTGGGGCCAATCAATGACAATTAACTGATCATCTCGAACCAGAATGTTGTATGGCGAGAGATCCCCGTGGGCATTACCGCGGGCTGCTAACCTCAGCACGATGTCGCGGAATTGCTCATAGAGGTTGGCTAGCGTTGCTAGGTTCGGGCAGGTTTGAGCTAATCGGGGAGCCGCAGCGCCATCGACGTCGATGAACTCCATGAGTAGCTCTGTGCCGTCAAAACTCATTGGATAGGGGATAGGAAAACCGGCTTGCCATAGCTCGACCATTGCTTGCCATTCGGCCGCGGCCCATAACCCTTGAGCTAATTGCCGACCAAAGTTTGTGCCGCGTTGGAGCGCTCGTGCTTCACGAGATTTTCGTACTCTACGGCCTTCGGTATAGCCATCGTCGCGGGTAAATTGTCGATGCTCGCGAGATCGATAACGCTTGGCTGCAAGATAAATCTCGCGGTCATCGAGGAAACGACGCACGAGTACAACGTCGGCTTCCTTGCCGGATTTGAGGATCCCAAGATCCTCATCTCGGCCAGCGTGATCTTCGATTAGCCAGTCGGGATATGGGTCTGGGCCTCGTTCAAGTCGGGTTAAGTTGGGCCAACTGCTCCAGCGTTCGCCCGCTAGATCATGTTCTGGGTCGTATTGATCCCACACGATCTTGGCATTGTTATTTTTGACGAACCACTCGTCTTCGGGTGGTTCTACTGATGATTCCTTCGGTGACACGTATTCTCCAGGTATGTGTTGGGTGCGGGGCAAAGAAATTGCATTGCACTCACCTCCTTGTCGTGTCAGGCCGCAGTTCGGCGCTTGCTAAGCGTAGGGCAAGAGGAATGTGGTCCGCATCTGATTTATTTCAGAGCACTCACAAGGCTTGTCATCTCCGCTCATGTGCCCCCGGTAAAACTTCGTTGAGGGCGGTTGCTTAGGCTGGTCCTGTGAGCATCCCCGAGCTTGATTTGCCCTTGATCCATGCTGGCAAAGTTCGACGACTGTACGCGTTGCCCGACCCCAACCAGATCTTGGTGGTCGCTACCGATGCTATTTCGGCATATGACGTAATCCTGGAACCTGAAATACCTGGAAAAGGCGCGATCCTTACGGCAATGAGCCTGTGGTGGTTTGAGCAGCTACGCGATCTGGTTCCACATCATGTTCTCTCGGTGGAAGTCCCTGAGTCTGTACAAGGCCGGGCGATGGTGTGCGAGAGGCTGGCAATGCTTCCCGCGGAATGCGTGGTGCGGGGGTATCTCACCGGTTCTGGGTTTAAGGACTATCTAAGCGCTGGGAAGGTAAGCGGGGTTGAGCTACCGAGCGGATTATCTGACGGCGATCAGCTTAGAGAACCAATCTTTACCCCATCGACCAAAGCAGCGCTGGGGGACCATGATGAGCCAGTAAGTTACGAGCAGTTGTTCAGGATTATGGATCCGTTGCAGGCTCAGGAACTTAAAGAACTTTCACTTAAGATCTATAGACGCGCTGCCGCTGTTGCGAGTGAAAGCGGCATTATCTTGGCCGACACGAAATTTGAATTTGGGCAGCGCAGCGACGGCACTATCGTGCTGGCTGACGAAGTATTAACTCCGGATTCCAGTCGCTTCTGGTCGGCGGAGGAGTGGCGCGAACACAGAGGATTAGTCTCATTCGATAAGCAATATATTCGTGATTGGCTGACGAAGGTATCTGGATGGAGCCCGTCGTCGGGTTTGCCTGCACCGGCATTACCCACTGCTGTTATTGAGGCTACGCGGGAGCGTTACCTTGAGGCATACCGCCGACTTACCGGCACTGAATTTTCCCATTAACTCACCGTTAGGATGGCGCTATGGCCACAGTCATTATCGACGTTATGCCCAAGCCTGAGATTCTTGATCCACAGGGTAAAGCTATTTCCGGCGCATTGGAGCGTCTCGGTTTTTCTGGTTTGACGGTTCGTCAAGGAAAACGTTTCGAGATTGAAGTAGTAGGTGAGATTACCGATGAGCGACGAGCACAGCTCGATCAGATCGCTGCAACGCTGCTGGCGAATACGGTAATTGAGTCCTACGACGTTCGGGTTGCTCAGTGAACGCACGAGTGGGTGTGGTCACCTTCCCGGGCACTCTAGATGACCATGATGCCTTGCGGGCAGTGCGGTTGATGGGCTTGGAACCGGTCAATTTATGGCATGGGTCAGATTCGCTCCATGACGTAGATGCGGTGATCCTGCCAGGCGGATTCAGCTACGGTGACTACCTGCGATGTGGTGCGATTGCACGTTTTGCACCGGTCATGTCTGCCGTTATTGATGCAGCAAATAAGGGCATGCCAGTTCTAGGTATCTGCAACGGGTTCCAGGTTTTATGTGAGTCGCATCTATTACCTGGCGTGCTAGTTCGTAACGCTGGGCAGACGTTTACCTGCCGGGATCAGGCGCTTCGGGTTGAGACTAGCAATACTGCCTGGACAAGCAGTTTTGCTGCGGGCGAGGCGATTCGTATCGTACTGAAAAATGGCGAGGGGCAGTACCTTTGTGACGATGACACGCTGCAGCGTCTTGAAGGGGAGAACCGTGTGGTTTTTCGCTATCTAGAGGAAAATCCAAACGGGTCGCGTCACGATATTGCTGGTATTACTAATGAACGTGGAAACGTCGTCGGATTGATGCCGCACCCAGAGCACAATGTTGATCCAGATATCGCGCTTGGGTTGGATGGGCAACGTTTCTTTACGTCGCTGCGTAATTTCCTTGATGCGGTTGTGTGATTGGGTTCGAGAACTCTGAATAAAACGGGGCAGAGTGCTGCGCGTGGCATGCTCTCGCTGCACTCTAGGTGGGGGTACTAGAGATTTGTCAGTGGGGTCATCTAGGCTTCCGGGTATGAGTACTGCGAATCTGATGCGTGAAGAAGCAGCTGGCCGTTCGGCGCAGTTGAAACTAGATACGTACGAAGTCACCGTTGATGTGACTGCTGCCAAGAACACGGAGCTTACGACGTTCCCCGTGGTATCGACGGTAACTTTCACCTCCACCAAGGAACAGACCTGGCTTGACTTCATCGGCACGGTTGATTCCGTGGTGATCAATGGAGCAGAGGTTCCAGTAGATTACGACGGCGCCCGAATCCAGCTTCAGGGTTTGAAAACTGACGGGCCGAACCGCGTGACGGTTGCCGGGCAAGGAACCTACTCGCGTTCAGGGCAGGGCCTACATCGGTTCGTTGATCCCGTCGATAACGAAACCTACCTCTACACGCAGTACGAGCCAGCCGATAGCCGTCGCGTATTCCCCAACTTTGAACAGCCTGATCTCAAAGCCCACCACATCTTTAGCCTGGTTGGGCCGAAGGAATGGTTGCTCTTGGTAAACCAGCCCGAGGTGGCACGTGAGGAGGTTGAGGGTGGCAACGTCATGGTTACCTTTAGCCCAACGCCGCTGCTATCGACCTACATCACCGCAATTGCGGCTGGCCCATATGCGCGGTGGGAGTCGCAGTGGAGCCGTGATGAACTTGTCGTTGCCACATCAGTGATGTGCCGCAAGTCACTAGCTGAGTTCTGCGATCACGAAGATTTCCTCAAGGTTACCCACGAAGGCATGGATTTCTTCCACGATAACTTTGGTTTCCCATACCCCTGGGGTAAGTACGATTCGATCCTCGTACCGGAGTACAACCTTGGCGCTATGGAGAACCCTGGCCTGGTCACTTTCACCGAGTCCTACATTTTCCGGACTAAGGCAGTGCGGTCACAATACGCTGGCCGAGCCAACACGATTCTGCATGAGATGAGCCACATGTGGTTTGGCGATCTCGTGACGCCGAAGTGGTGGGACGATCTGTGGCTCAAGGAATCCTTCGCCGAGTACATGGGTGCCCATTCTTGCGTTGCAGCCACTGAATACAACGAACAGTGGGTGAACTTTGCCGGTGGACGTAAG
>CAMQXE010000029.1 GCA_947038745.1 uncultured Propionibacteriaceae bacterium
GCTGCGGTTGGGGCTGCCGGTACGTTTTCATCGACAATCGCCTCGACTCGAAGATCAACCCCAAGACTGCTGTCTAATGCAGCCTTCAAGAAATCTTCGTTCCCGCCCCGGCTCCAGGACTCTTTCGCGCCAACATTTCTGAAGGCCAGCGTCAAAACGCCATCCTCGACGCTGTGAACTTGAGCGTTCTGGCTCAGCATGATCCAGGTAAAACGCTTGCGCCCCTTCACATCCTCAAGAACAGTTGGCCACATCCGACGTAGTTCAACCGTAGAGATCTGGCTACCCTGTGCTGCAGCAGGTGCCGTCTCTAGTGCAGGAGCGGCAGATACGGGGGCAGGCTCATGCCGCTCGGGCTGACGAATCTGGACTGTTGGCTCAGGCTCAGCCGCAGCGCTCCAGTTGTTCTGCGGCTCGTCTGCTACCTGGGCCGCCGGTAGTTCAGCAGATTCTGCAGCAGGTGCCGCGTGGTCTACTTCTGGCGTGGCCGGTTCAACAGGCTCGTGCTGTTCAACCTGCACCGGCTCTGGCTGCGATTCGGCAACAACAGGCTGCGGCTTCGCTTCTTGTACTGCCGCAGCCGGGGTTTCCACGACCGGATTAGGCATTGGCCGCTGCCAGTCTGGGTGTGGTGGAGGTGGTGCAAAAACCGAAGCTGAAGGTACATCTGGGCGCGACGTCGAAGCTGCTGGAGTCATGTCCAACCGCCGCTCCAAGCGATCCATCCGAGCATGGATACCGCGCTCATCGAGATCAGCACCAGGCAACAGCACCCGAGCGCACATCAATTCCAACTGCAACCGAGGCGCAGTTGTTCCACGCATCTCAGTAATACCTTGGCCAATGACATCAGCAGCTCTGGTGAGTTCTCCCAACCCCAAACCTTGCGCCTGAGTGGTTAGCCGCTGCGCCTGATCCTCAGCGACATCGATCAATCCCGTTGTCATTGCGTCAGGAACAGCCGCAACCACAACAAGATCACGCAGCCGTCGAAGCAGATCTTCAGCAAAACGACGTGGATCTTGGCCTGTTTCCATCACCTTGTCGATTGAACCAAAGACTCCTGCGGAATCACCCGCAGCAAAAGCATCGACGATCTCATCGAGCAGCGCATCGGGGGTGAACCCGAGTAGCCCGGTGGCTTGGGCATAGGAAACACCGGTTTCTGCCGCACCGCCAAGTAGCTGATCTAAGACCGAAAGCGAATCTCGCACCGACCCGGCACCCGCGCGAACAACAAGGGGCAAAACCGCTGGTTCTACCGCAATACCTTCTGCCTGGCACAGCGTATCCAGGTAGTTTTGCAAAGTCTTGGGGGGCACCAACCGGAAAGGATAATGATGGGTCCGGCTACGAATTGTGCCAATGACCTTTTCTGGTTCGGTGGTAGCGAAGATGAACTTCACATGTGGGGGCGGTTCTTCAACTAGTTTGAGCAACGCGTTGAAACCAGCATTAGTGACCTGATGGGCCTCATCAACGATATAAATCTTGTAGCGCGAATGAACCGGGGCAAAGAAAGCCCGCTCACGAAGGTCGCGCGCATCATCGACACCTCCGTGTGAAGCCGCATCCATCTCAATCACGTCAATAGACCCAGGGCCGCCGCGAGCAAGATCGCGGCAAGACTGGCAAACACCACATGGCGTGGAGGTAGGGCCTTGCTCACAGTTCAAACAGCGCGCCAAGATCCGGGCCGACGTCGTTTTCCCACAACCGCGTGGGCCGCTAAACAGATAGGCGTGATTGACGCGGTTGTTATCAAGCGCCCGGCGTAGCGGCAATGTCACATGGTCTTGCCCAATCAGGCCATCGAAGGTGTCTGGACGGTAACGGCGGTAGAGCGCTAACGGCGCAGTGGGGTTGCTCACCGGCTCAGTACGCTCTGGGCGTTGTGAGTGTGCGGGCGCGCTCAACTGAGTTGCAGGCTCGACCAACACCTCCGGCTCATCGGGGATATCAAATAGCCCCGGGCCATCCATGTCATAGCCGTCGTCGAACTCGTCGTCACGCTCGTCGTCATAGAACAGGTCCTCAGTCACACCCATGAGCCTAGTTGCTAGCACTGACAATCGGTGCAAATCTTGCCACCTGCCTTGTCAGAATGACCAAATAATCTGCGTGCTAATGTCGAAGCGCCGAATTATCGGCCCAATCGCAGCAGCGAAGTCGGTGCAATTCCGACGCTGTCGCGCAACGGTAATGCATAAAGCTAAGCCCGGTCGCCTGCACGGTTGGTGCTCGTTAGCTCTCGCCAGAGGAGCGTTCAGTGGCCCTGATCGGTTCTCCGGCCCGGAATAAGGACGTCACATGACGCTGCTCGAACCTCGCGGCCTTGGCCTGCTGGCCGGTTTCGTCGCGGATTCAGTATTTGGCGATCCTGCTAACCGCTGGCACCCCGTCGCCTGGTTTGGTACTGCTGCGGCTGCCCTAGAACGCCATAGCTACGCCGATTCACGCACCGCAGGCGTTAGCCACACTGCCCTTAGCCTTATTCCTATCGCCGTCGCTGGAATTGCTGTTGATCGAGCTACCCGCGAGCACCCGCTGGCCCGTTTCCTTAGTACCGCCGTCGTCACCTGGGCTACCATCGGGGCGCACAGCCTTGCCGACGAAGGCCGTCGAATGGCTAATGCCCTCGACAGCGATGATCTTGCTGCCGCACGAGCCCGACTACCGCACCTGTGTGGACGGCTAGCTGACGCTCTTGACGAACCTGAACTGGCCCGAGCCACCATCGAATCCTTGGCCGAAAATACTGCTGACTCTGTGATCGCCAGCATTTTCTGGGGCATGTTTGCTGGGATTGCGGGCATTATGGTCCACCGCGGCGCGAATACCTTAGATGCCATGATCGGCCATCACAATGAGCGATATGAAAACTTCGGCTGGGCCGCTGCCCATCTCGACGATCTACTCGATTACATACCGGCGCGTGTCACCGGGACACTGACCTGTCTACTGGCACCTATCGTCGGTGGTGATCGACACCGCGCCTGGCAGATCATGCTCCGTGATGCCCGTAACCACCCCAGCCCCAACGGTGGCTGGTGCGAAGCAGCATTCGCCGGCGCCCTTGGGACGCAGCTTGGCGGACGCAATATCTACCCCGGCGGACGTGTTGAAGAACGTGGTTTGCTCGGCGATGGTCCTGCGCCAGGCCCCGACCAGATCCGCGCTAGTGCCAAACTTGTCGGTGCTGTCTCCTTCACCGCAGCAGGAATCGCTGCAGTAGCCCGAACCGTCTGGCCCTCACGAAAGACACCACGATGACAGGTATCCTCATTGCCGGTACTTCTTCTGACGCAGGAAAATCCCTTGTGTGCGTTGGGCTCTGCCGAGCTTTTAAGCGACGCGGTATCGACGTCGCTCCGTTCAAATCACAAAATATGAGCAATAACTCGATGGTGTGCCGCGATGGTTCTGAAATTGGTCGCGCCCAATATCTCCAAGCCCAAGGCGCACAAGTCGAAGCCACCTCAGCAATGAATCCGGTGCTGCTAAAACCAGGCACTGATCGACGTAGTTTCGTCGTCTTACGCGGACAGCCTGACGGGGTTTTAGAATCAGGTCAATATGCCACCGGACGTCGCCATCTAGCCGAAGGCGCCTACGCCGCCTATGAGGAACTAGCCAACACCCACGAGCTCGTGATCTGCGAAGGTGCAGGCTCCCCTGCCGAGATCAATTTACGCACTGGCGACTACGTGAACTTCGGTTTGGCAACGCGCTTTAACCTCCCCGTTGTGCTTGTGGGAGATATTGATCGCGGTGGCATCTTGGCCTCACTCTTTGGTACGTGGGGCATCGTAAGCGAGGCAGATAGAGCCTTACTTAAGGGTTACATCATCAATAAGTTCCGTGGCGATGAGGAAATCCTTAAACCGGGGCTTGCCACCATCACTGAACGCACCGGCATGGCTAATTTTGGTGTACTTCCATACCTTCATGACGTCTGGCTTGATGGTGAAGACGCTCTCGAAGTTGGCCGTTGGCGCAATGAACAGACCAGCACCATTGGGACGCTCACTATCGCCGTCATTGATCTCCCCCGCATTTCTAATGCCACCGATGTCGATGCCCTAGCCGCTGAGCCAGGTGTAACCGTCGTAGTCACCACCGATGCGCAGGTCTGCCGGGCTGCCGATATCGTCGTGGTTCCAGGCTCGCGCTCAACCGTGAGCGATCTAGCCTGGTTGCGCGAGCGCGGTATTGGGGAAGCGCTGATCGAACGTCACGAGGCCAAGCGCTCGATCTTGGGGATCTGCGGCGGCTATCAAATGCTGGCCCGCGTGATCCATGACGACGTGGAATCCCATACCGGTAGCCCGGTGCCCGGATTGGGCTTGTTGCCAGTCGAGGTGACCTTCGGCCAAGACAAAGTTTTAGGTCGCCCGCAAGGAACCTGGAATGGCGTACATGTTGAAGGCTACGAAATCCATCATGGGATCTGTACCCCAGATGATGGCACTCTCGCTTTTCTCGACGGCGTAGAACACGACTCCACTTTTGGCACCATGTGGCACGGTGCGTTAGAAGGAGATGAGTTCCGTCGGGCTTGGCTGAACGAAATCGCTGCCCGTATCGGCCACCCGTGGCGGCCAACACCAGGAGCACTAGGTTATTCCGCGCGCCGGGAAGCGATGATCGAACGGCTCGCTGACGCTGTAGAAGAACATCTCGATCTTGACGCGCTACTGGCTCTAGCGAAAGCAGGCTGCTAATGCACGGAGTTCCACCACAACGGGCTGAAGCAAGCACTCGCGATTTACGCCTCAAACCCCGCCTCATCGTCAATACTGGCGAAGGAAAAGGTAAGACCACCGCAGCTTTCGGTATGGGGTTACGCGCCTGGAATCAGGGCTGGTCGATTGGCGTCTTCCAGTTCATAAAATCAGGCAAATGGCATGTCGGTGAAGAAGCTGCCTACCGTGCGCTAAACCAACTCCACCACGACACTGGGGCAGGCGGCCCAATCACGTGGGAAATCATGGGAACTGGCTGGACGTGGCTACGCTCTACCGCAAGTTCTGACCCTGCCGACCGCGCTCGTGAGGGCTGGTCCCACGTTGCTGAATTGATCGCTACCGGTGCTCACCAGTTCTACATTCTTGACGAGTTCACATACTGCCTTGATAACGGCTGGATCGACGTCGATGAGGTGCTTGCTGTTTTGGCAGCACGTCCTTTAGGCCACGTCGTGATCACTGGACGACGAGCCCCCCAAGCCTTACTCGATGTGTGCGATTTAGCAACCTCGATGCAGGTTATTACCCATCCCTTTGAGCGTGGCGAAAAAGGCCAGCCCGGAATCGAGTGGTGATGAATAACGCCCGAATTACCTTGTCAGCCACTGGCTCATCGAGTGGCAAAACTACCCTGAGCATGGGGCTAATGGCAGCGTTACGAGACGCGGGCCAGATCGTCCAAGGGTTCAAAATCGGCCCTGATTACATTGACCCGAGTTTCCATGAGCTTGCCACCGGCCGCCCAGGACGCAATCTTGATCCCCACCTCACCAGCGAAGCTCTCCTAGGCCCACTCTTTGCTCATGGCATGGCGGCCCCAGCGCCTGCCGACATCGCTGTTATCGAGGGCGTGATGGGCCTTTTCGATGGCCGTATCGGAACCCGAGGTTTCGGCTCGACTGCCCACGTAGCGAAGGCGTTGCAAGCTCCTGTCATTCTTATCGTCGATGGCTCCCATACATCGCGAACCTCCGCAGCTTTAGCTCATGGCCTGGCGACCTTTGACAATAAACTCCAGATCGCTGGCGTCATCGGCAACTTCATCAGCAGCGAGCGCGTCCGTGCCGAGTTGGAGGAAGCGCTGGGCGATGTGGGATTGGAATTGCTTGGCGCAATCCCGCGACATAGCGAATTGGGTTTACCATCGCGCCACCTTGGTCTAGTACCAGCCGCAGAACGCGCAGCCGCGCAAGCTGCGGTAACTGCTGCGGGGCGCATCGTGGCTGAGCACGTCGATCTGAATCGGGTGCTGGCTTTAGCCCAGACCGCCCCAGAGCTCCACACCGAGCCGTGGAACCCACATGACGTTGTTACCCCAGTTGCAGGACGTCCCCGAATCGCTGTTGCTACTGGTGCAGCTTTCACCTTCCGCTACCCCGAAAATACTGAGTTACTTGAAGCTGCCGGGTGCGAGGTCGTCAGCATCAATCCCTTGCTTGACCAGGCCTTGCCAGACGGTATTTCCGGGCTTTATCTTGGCGGTGGGTTCCCCGAAATCTATGCCACAGAATTAGCGGCTAACGTCAATCTTCGAGCCTCCATTAAGCACGCCGTTGAAGCAGGTTTACCCACGGTCGCCGAATGTGCTGGCCTGCTCTATCTCTGCCGCAGCCTCGACGGTATTGCGATGGCTGGTGTACTCCCGCTTGATGCCCGGATGGCGCCCCGCCTGACGCTGCGCTACCACGAGCCTGTGGCGTTGGTTGATTCGCTCGTCACCCGCGCCGGTGAAGCGGTGCGCGCTCATGAGTTCCACCGCACCGTCGTCGAAGGTGATCCTGGTGACGCTACCCCGGCCTGGAATCTGGGGACATTGACCGAAGGCTGGGCTAGCGGGAAGCACCTTCACGCCAGCTACCAGCATGTGCATTGGGCCGGATACCCCGCATTTGCACAACGCCTCGCTGACGCTGCTGCCGAGTTCCAGGGCACGCAGATACCTGAACCGCTCATCACACAGCCCAACCCCGCCGGCGTAGGTATTGAGCACCATGGTGACCGTGACGTGGTCGATGGTTTAACAAACCTTTCGGTTAATGTCCGTGAAGACGGCCCTCCTGCCTGGCTGCGCACTGCGCTCCAGCGTTCATTGAATGACATCGCCGCCTATCCTGACCCTGAGCGGGCCAGGCTAGCGTTGGCCCAGCGTCACCATGTACCGGCGACGATGGTGCTACCTACTGCTGGCGGCGCTGAGGCTTTCACCTTGATCGCGCAAGCTCTTCACCCCAAGAAGCCGCTCGTCGTCCACCCCCAATTCACCGAACCTGAATTAGCTTTGCGGGCCTCAGGGTGTGCCCCAGCTCGGCATCTACTCAAAGCCGCTGAGGGGTTCGTGCTCCACCCTGAGCGGGTTGAGAACGCGTACGACATGGTTTTTGTGGGTAATCCAACTAACCCCACCTCCGTGCTCCATCCACGAGAGGCATTAGAGAAGTTACGCCGACCTGGACGGATTCTCGTTGTCGATGAAGCCTTCATGGATGCAATCCCTGGGGAGCCAGAATCTCTAATCGGGGCGTCGATGGAGGGCGTTCTGGTTACTCGTTCGCTGACCAAGACGTGGGGTATCCCAGGTATCCGGGCTGGCTACGTTGTAGGTGATCCAGCGCTGATTGCCAGACTAGCCGCGGTCCAGACGGCCTGGTCGGTCTCTACACCTGCCAGCGTCGCAATGCAGGCGTGCTCTACCCCTGAAGCCCTCGATGAGGCAACAGCCTGGACCTTGGCGCTGAGCGAACAACGACGAGCCCTCACCGATGCTCTCACAGCGCACGGTATTACCTTCGTCGCGCGCCCACGAGCACCCTTTGTTCTCATCGATACGTCGTCCCTTTCCTCACAAAGTTTGCGAGAACCGTTGCTGCGTCAGGGGTTTGCAGTGCGACGTTGTGACTCTTTCCCTGGGCTTGGCCCTACCTGGATTCGTGTCGCTGTGCGTGACCGAGAAACTACCGATCGTTTTATTGCTGCGCTTACATGTTTGATTCGAAAGGAACCTCTCGCATGATCTACACCAAAGCTGATCTTGATGCGCTGATCGCCAGCATTGAGCCTGCCGACGAAAGCTGGCGGGCCAAGGCTGTCGAGTTTCAACTAGACCTGACCAAGCCAGAAGGCTCACTCGGGCAATTGGAAGCCGTCGGAAATCAGCTTTGTGCTATCTATCGTGAGTGCCCGCCCAGGATTCCGACGAAAGCTCGGGCCTGCATCTTCGTCGCTGATCATGGCGTCCAGACCCACAAGGTTTCGCCATGGCCTCAGGAAGTGACGGTACAAATGGCGATAAATATACTGCGCGGCGGAGCTTCGGTGAATGTCCTTGGTGCGCAGTGCGATGTCGATGTCCAGCTCACTGATTTAGGGATGGCCACCCCGCTGCCAGCCGATTCTGGCATCATCGACCGTCGTATTTCTGCCGGCACCGCCGATATGCTCTCCGGCCCGGCAATGTCGCGAGAGCAGGCGCTGACAGCGATTGGAATCGGTGTTGAGGCTGTTGAACGTGCGGTCGCTGAAGGTTACGACATCCTTCTTCCTGGCGAGATCGGTATTGGCAATACCACTGCCGCAGCCGCTCTGATTAGTGTCTTTACCGGCCGCAGCGCCAGCGAAACTACTGGCCGTGGCGCAGGTTCCCTTGACGAGATGTATGCCCGTAAACAGCGAATCGTGGCGGAGGCTATCGCCCAGAATCAGGCCACCGCAGCCGATCCGCTCGCAGCGCTAGCTGGGGTTGGTGGCTATGAGCATGCAGCGATGGTAGGCATGCTGCTAGCTGCTGCTGCACACCGTGTGCCGGTTATCCTCGATGGCGTTATTTGTTGTTCTGCCGCGCTCGTCACTCAGACGTTGTGCCCCTCGGCTACTTCGCTATGGATCGCCGGCCACAATGGTGCCGAGCAAGGTATCAGTAGGGCTTTAGAGATCCTTGGCCTGACTCCGCTGGTTTCGCTTGGGATGCGTTTGGGTGAAGGCGGCGGCGCCGCAGTTGCTCTACCCATCGTGCAGATGGCAGCCCGGGTATTTAATATGGCAACGTTTAGTTCCGCCGGGGTTGATGGGCGCGAGGACTAAGCCATGCGTCGCGCTGTTCTCGTCACAGGTGGGGCTCGCTCAGGCAAATCCGTGCTGGCCGAGCAATTCGTCGCTGCTCCAATCGTTGATTATGTGGCGACGTCGCAACGCAATCTCGATGACCCCGAATGGGAACAGCGTGTGCTCCTTCATCAAGCGCGGCGACCAAGCACGTGGCGCACATTGGAGACTTTAGACATCGCTGAGGTTTTATACCGCAACGATCCAGAGCCAGTTCTCGTGGACTGTCTTGCGGTCTGGTTGGCCCGAACTTTCGACGAGGTCGGTGCCTGGGACGGCGCTGATGGCTGGGTGCAGGCTTTTACCCAACGTACTGACGAACTGGTCGCAGCCTTTGCCGCAACTCAGCGTCATGTGGTTGCTGTCACGAACGAAGTAGGCTCCGGCATTGTGCCGGGCGACCCAGGTAGCCGCCTTTACCGCGATGAGTTAGGCAGGCTTAATGCCCGAGTCGCACAGGCCTGTGATGAAGTTTGGCTCTGCACGGTCGGGATCGGCCAGAAGTTGAAAGGCTGACGCATGGGACCGTTACGTGCTCTTGGAGCAGCGTTGGGATTATTCACGATTATCCCCGCACCTGCTTTGACGACGTTGGATCGGCGGGTTGCGACGTCGGCAATGCGGGCGTTCCCTGTCCTCGGGCTCTTGTTGGGGGCCGGGGCTGGGTCTATCTCCTGGGCAGTTGCAGCGCTCGGTGGAGGGCAACCGCTAGCCGCGGTTATGGGGCTTGGTGGTGTGGTACTTGCTACTGGCGCTATGCACCTTGACGGTATTGCCGACACCGCAGATGGTTTGGCTTCCCAGGTCAAGGCCAATGATGCTCTTGAGATTATGCGCAAAAGCGATATTGGCCCGATGGGAGTTGCATCGCTGATTTTTGCGGTGCTGCTGGAACTTGCCGCTTTACTAAGCCCCAGTATCTACGGCTGGCGCTGGCTACTGGCGCTAGCTGGCATGGCCGGAGTTGGCCGGCTCGCAGCGATGACAGCAACGGG
>CAMQXE010000030.1 GCA_947038745.1 uncultured Propionibacteriaceae bacterium
GGCCGCCGAGAGCCCCACTCAGCCCCAGCACCCCGCGCGCCCGCTCCCGTCGTCTCTGCGCCTGGCGCCGCCGCAGGAGCAGCCACTACTGCCGGAGCAGCAGGTGCTGATACCTCAGCGGCCGGGCCAGTGCCGTCGTCGATGAGCACAATAACCGCGCCGACCTGCGCCTCAACACCAGGCTGAGCCACGATCTTATGGATCGTGCCAGTAACAGGGCTAGGCAGCTCGACCAGCGACTTTGCCGTCTCAATCTCGACAATGATGTCATTGACCTTAACCGCGTCGCCCTCCTTGACCTTCCAGTCAATGATGGTGGCTTCGGTCAAACCTTCGCCCGGATCGGGAAGCTTATATTCCTTCATGCTGACTCCTTAGTAAGCCAAAGAACGATCGACAGCATCGAGGATACGGTCCAGATTTGGAAGCCACTCCTCCTCGATCTTGGACGGCGGGTATGGCGTATCGAAACCGGTAACGCGCAAGACCGGGGCTTCCAGATGGTAGAAGCAGTCTTCCTGCAACCGGGCCGCGATCTCAGACCCAAGGCCCCACGACTGCTGCGCCTCATGGACAACAATTCCGTGCCCAGTCTTCTTCAACGACGCCTCAATCGTGTCCATATCAAGAGGTGAGAGCGTACGTAGATCAACGACCTCAATACTCGTCCCCTCAGCCTCGGCAGCCTGAGCCGTCTGCAGACAGGTCTTGACCATCGGGCCGTGAGTGAACAGTGTCAGATCTGAACCTTCACGCACAACAGCAGCCCGCCACAAATCCATCGGAGCAGACTCAGTATTAACCTCGCCCTTTTCGTAGTAGCGACGCTTCGGCTCGAAGAAAACCACCGGATCATCGGTCGCAATGGACTGCTGAATCATCCAGTACGCATCATTCGGGTTCGAACAAGACACAACTTTGAGGCCTGGGGTATGGCAGAAATACGCCTCCGGAGACTCCGAGTGATGCTCAACAGCACCAATACCGCCACCGCACGGAATCCGCACGACGATCGGCATCTTCATGCGACCCTCAGTACGGTTATGCATCTTGGCAACCTGATTGATGATCTGGTCGAAGGCCGGGAACACGAAGCCATCGAACTGCATTTCGCACACCGTGCGGTAGCCACGCATGGCCATACCAACAGCAGTACCAACGATGGCAGACTCCGCGAGCGGGGAATCAATAATGCGGTCGGGGCCAAAATCCTTCTGCAAGCCCTCCGTAATGCGGAACACACCGCCAAGTGCGCCGATATCTTCGCCAGCGACGAGAACCTTCGGATTATCTTCCAGGGCGCGACGCAGACCAGCGTTAATCGCCTTGCCAATAGTCATGGTGGTCATTTACTTGGCCTCCTCAGCAAACGATGCCTCAAGCTCGGTGTAGTCAGCATGCTGACGTTCCAGAAGCGGGGTCTTATCGACGTAAACGTTCTCGAATACCGAGTCCATCGTCGGGTTGGGTAGTGACTTACAAGCCTGGCGAATCTGCTCACCAAGATCATCGGCGTCAGCCTCAACCTGAGCTAGCCAAGCCTCGTCGATAGCGCCTTGATTGAGTAGATAGCGCTTGACGCGATCGATCGGATCACGATGGGCCCATGCGTCCTGCTCGTCCTTGGAGCGGTACTTGCTGGGATCGTCAGACGTCGTATGAGCACCCATGCGGTACGTGAAGCACTCAACCAGCGCCGGGCCTTGGCCTGAACGTGCCCGCTCCATGGCCCAGGTAGTCACCGCATGCACAGCAAGGACGTCGTTGCCATCAACCTGGACACCTGGCATACCGAATCCCTGAGCCCGCAGGTACAGCGCCTGGCGAGACTGAAGCGAAACCGGCTCCGAAATTGCCCACTGGTTATTGGAAACCAAGAAGACCACTGGGGCCTGGTACGAGTTCGCGAAGACAAAAGCCTCGTTCACATCGCCCTGGGAGATCGCACCGTCGCCGCAGAAGGACAACACGGCCGCGTTCTGGCTAGCGTCAGGATTGCCAACCATTCCATCCTTGGATAGGCCCATGGCATACCCGGTCGCATGCAGCGCCTGGGCACCGATGATGACCGTGTAATGGTTCATGCGCTTCTCTTCGGAGTTCCACGACGTCGCCATCGTGGTCCCACGGAACTTCGCCAGCATCTCTGCCGGGGTGATACCCAATGCCCAAGCAACACCGTGCTCACGGAAAGCGGGGAAGACCATATCTGGGTTGCGGGTCGCGCGAGCCGAACCTACCTGCGTTGCCTCCTGGCCCAGCGACGGCGGCCACAGCCCCAACTCGCCTTGACGCTGAAGCGATGTCGCTTCCTTGTCGAGGCGGCGTGCCATGATCATGTCTTTGAGATAACCCTTGATGGTCTCGTCACTACCTGCGAAGGAGAAGTGTGGGTTATTAACCCGCACGCCCTCAGGAGTGAGGAGCTGCACCATGTCTAGCGAATCGCTCACAAAGTGCCTTTCCGTGAATATCTCCCACTTTTGGGAGAAAAGCTCTGCGACGGCGTATTGCCGCCAACCGTCAATGTAACTGAGGCCACAAAATAAGTACTAACCGGGGTCTACATCGAAACCAGGTTCTTAGGTGCATCCTGCCTGTCGAGATGTCTGCCCATTTTTCGGATTGATAATTTCGCTATAAAATTTCCGAAATGGCTAATGTGCGTAACAAAACCGGCGGGTAGGAGCAGTTGCGCACCTACCCGCCGGTTTATATCTAGCGTGGTTTAGTCTTCTGCAGAGATCGATTCGGCTTCCGTCTCGGGTTCACCTTCGACTACCGTCTGCACCTCAGCCTGATCTTCATCACCGACTTCTGCTTGCTTGCGCTGTTTCTTATCGAGCACCATCAACACCAACCCAGATCCCACAACAACAGGTGCCGCAACGAGCATCCATGGATGGACCGGAGAGCCAGCATCGACCAACATCGAGATAATCAGCATGGCTTTAGGCTAGCGCTCATTCGGGAGTTCATGCGTCAGCTTCACGTAAAGCAATGGCGCTGTTTCCAGCCGTAAAGCCAAGAAACAGCGCCATGACACAAGCTACGTCTTACTTACGCTTGTTGATCCGATCGAGCAAGACCCCATCAACGAACTCACCGTTGGCTGCCAACAGTTCGCGGGCCCGCGTCAGCAGCTCGTCGCAACGGGCCTGAATCTCAGCGACGTAGGCGTCATCCTTGATCCCTTTGAGGTTGATGACTGCGTTCCAGCAAGCACCACGTACCGCGGCAAAGCCCATCTGGCAACCAACCGCACCATCGGTGATCGAGTTGGGATTACCAATTTCTGTCGTGCGCGCTGCCAGCTTCATCGCTTCGAGCGAGTGCTCCGCTGTCTCCATCGGCACTGCAATTGCACCCTTAAGCTCAGCCTGCATCCGGGCAGTACGGGCAGCCTTCTGCTCGTCAGTGTCCTTCGGCATCCGCATGGCATCCATGTAGCCGTTGAAAGCATTGGTATCAGCGTCTACGCCCTTGAGCAGCGCGTCCTTAACCTGCTGCGCCGAGACCGTGATCTGTTGCAATTCCTCGTTGATCTCATCGGTCTTGGTGCCGTGCGTCAGCGCTGCCACCATGCTGGCCAATGCGGCTCCCAAGGAACCCGCGAGCGCGGCAATTGAACCGCCACCAGGAGCCGGTGTATCGCGCGATACCTCATCAGTAAAGTCTACGACGGTCTTTGCTACAAGCTCATCAGCCTTCGGCAGACCTAGTACCCGAGACTCGATCTCAAACGGGGAAACATCGGTCAGGCCCAGCGAGTAAATCGCGGTCTTGACCAGATCGACCTCGGGCACACCCGGGGTCTTACCCTGACGTTCTAGGTATTTCTTCGCATCTTGAATCAGCGCAGCGTATGGCACCAAACCAACGATTTCGGAGCCAGTGACGACGACACCGCGCTCAGTAGCGAGACGACGAGCCTCCTCCAACACGTCGAACATGCTGGTGATCTCGTAGTTGGTGAGATTGATCGAGATCTGGGCACGATCATAGGCATCAACGAACCAGCCGATGGCCTTAGCGTGGGTGAACTTGCCTGCACGGTAGACCGCACGGCCAATAAGCCCGTCAAGTGGGACATCATTGAGCGCCAACAAGTTAGCCAGGTCGTAGCCGTGAACTGTCTGACAGTGCTGGGCCACCTCGTCGTAGCTAGCAAAGATCTGCTCACAATTGCCGCAAGGGAAATGCCCCTCGGCGTAACGAATCATCTCGCCTTTGCTGTAGAGCGGGCTCGATGTCGCGGTGCGGGCAACGCGGCCCTTCTCCCGCAGCTCAAAGGCGATATCAGTGGCAATGGCCTTGTCGCGAGTATTCAAGGTGACGTTGTAAGCAACCAAGAATGGGCGGGCGCTGATCGCCGTCGCACCTGCCTTGGGATTGAACTCGTCGCAGAAATCTGGGTTGATCCCCTTCTTGCCGACTCGCTCAGCTAGACCCTCATATTCACCCTTGCGAACGAATGCAAGATTACGACGTTCCGGCGACGTTGCCGCAGCTTCGTAAAGGTATACCGGGATCTTGAGTTCTTCGCCGACGCGCTTACCGACCTTAACTGCGATTTCAGCGCATTCTTCCAGCGTGATGCCCTCAACCGGAACGAAGGGGCAAACGTCGGTAGCGCCCATACGAGGATGGGTGCCATGGTGCTGGGTCATATCGATCAACTCAGCGGCTCGCTTGATTCCGATGAAAGCGGCTTCAGCGACAGCATCCGGATCACCAACGATGGTGACAACAGTGCGGTTAGTATCAGCACCTGGATCAACGTCAAGCAATGAGACGCCAGAAACGGCCGTCATCGCATCAGTGATCTGCTTAATGATGGCCATATCGCGGCCCTCGGAAAAGTTCGGGACGCACTCGACAATGCGGCTCATGTCTACCTCCTTGTGACTGGTATCGAGACTATCTAAAGACATACGTACCCTGTCTAGTGGGGGGAGAGATTTGCTCTGGCACGGTTTGCTTCTCAAAATTGTCAGGCCTGCCGCATAGGATGGTCGGCAAGAGCTAACCCTAAGGATTCTTGTGAGCCCCTCATCTAAACATCAGGCAGCCGCATCTCGGCTACTTTTGGCTTGTTTGCTGGGGCTTCCCCCGATTTTTGGGGTAACTGCCACGCTGCAACACTCAGCCCAGCTATCCCCATTAGACGAGCTGGTCTACGTCGATTATCTGGATAAGTTACCTAGCCAGGGCTATATCCATATGAATGAGACCATCGGCCCACAAGCCCTCGAACGCTCAGCCTGTGATGGCACGCTCAGCCGCGGAAAGCCATATGCCCACCTTTGCGGTTCAGACTATCGTGCAACCGCTGGGCAATTTCTTTTTGCAGGAGTCCAATCTGCCGATATCTACACCCCCATCTATTTCTGGACAGTAGCCGGCATTTCACCAATCTTCCGGCTGCTCGGAGCAGATGAGCTGACCTCATGGCGGCTAGTAGGCACGGTGTACTTGGTGTTGTCGCTCTGGCTGTTGTGGCTGACGCTGCGACGCTGGCGGGTTCCTGCATTGGCGTGCTTTGGCGCCGGGCTCGTTATGCTCGCTTCGCCAGCAACCTGGTGGTCATTCACCTTTGTTTCCACCGATATGACCGGATTCTTTGCTGGCGCATTGCTGCTCTTCCTCGCCACGCTGCTGCTGCAATACCGACGTAGCGGCTGGTGGTTAGTCGCTGCGATTCCGCTGGTTTTGCTGCTAAAAATCACCAACATCATGGCCGTTGTCGTCGTGGCGGCGATCTGTGCCGCAGCATGGCTGCGCCAAGGGCTACTCGCACCGAGTGGGCAACGGCTTGCCAAGCTCAAAGACAATCAGGCTTGGCTCCTTTCGCCATTGATCGGTGGTGTACTCGGTATCGCCAGCCAGCTCGCCTGGCTTGCTTTCCGAAACCGTCACGCAGTTCCTGGGCCTCCGTTTGATCAAGGAATAACGATTCCATTCAACAATTTCGAGATCGTTCGGATTGCGACGCAAACTCTCAGCTCAATTCCAGCCTTCGATCTTCCTGCAGCATCAGGCAGTGCTCTGCCGATCATATTCTTTGTCTTTACGCCAGTAGCTTGGCTTTGGCTTGCCAGTATCCTTGGCCCGCTTTTCGGATCACCAAAACATCCGCATTGGACTCTCGCACTGAGCATCTTTGTAGGTGCCTTAGTTGCAGCTCCGGTTGTTGGCCTGATCATCGTCATTGGTTCAGGCTCATACAATCCCATTGGCGCGCGCTACCATCTCTCGCTAGTCGCACCGTATGCACTGATGATTGGACTAGCGCTACGTAGTCGCTTCTCACAGTGGTGCGTCGCGCTCTATGGGCTGATGTGTTGGGGCTATTTACTCTTCGCCGCCTGCCACGTACCCACATATTTGTAGATAAAAGAATGGCGAGTTTGCCCCGTCATCGGGGCAAACTCGCCACTGTTAAACCATTTTGCTAGGCGCGGCCTCGGTGCTGCTCAACAATGGCACGTACCTGACCAGAACACAGGAACGCCTCGGTTGCCTCTAGCTCAGGAGCAGTGAAGCGATCCGGTCCTGGCCCCTCAACAGTGGTCCGCAAAGCAGCGATCAATGCTGCCGAAATCGGAGCTGGTGCCAGCGGCCCACGCATATCAATGCCCCGGGTAGCAGCGTAGAACTCAATGGCGATGACATGACGCAGGTTCTCAATAGTCTTGCGCAGCTTGCGCGCCGCTGACCACCCCAGCGATACATGGTCTTCCTGCATAGCCGACGTCGGGATAGAGTCCACCGACGCAGGATTCGCATTCGCCTTGCAGTCATGGACTAACCCGGCCTGCGTGTACTGTGCGATCATCAGACCCGAGTTCACGCCCGGATCAGGAGACAAGAACGCCGGTAATCCATGCGAACGGGCCGGGTCAAGCATCCGGTCAGTACGACGTTCACAGATCGAGGCCAAGTCAGCAGCCGGAATTGCCAAGAAATCTAGGGCATATGCCACTGGCGCACCATGGAAATTACCGTTCGACGCTAACCGGCCGTCGTCAAGTAACGCTGGGTTATCGACGGCAGCGGCCAACTCGCGCTCAGCAACACTGAGGCAGTAGTCAATAGTGTCGCGGCAGGCACCATGCACCTGCGGCGCACAGCGCAATGAATACGCATCTTGCACAATGGTGCAATTCTCACGATGCGAGGCCACGATCTGCGATCCCTGCATGACGTCAAACATCGTGGCAGCCGACTCAGCCTGGCCCGGGTGCGGGCGAAGAGGTGTGTGTAGTTCTGGGCGGTAGCAAGCGTCTGTGCCTAGCAATGCTTCAACTGAGAGCGCACATGAGACGTCAGCCAAGTAGACCAGTTCACGAAGATCGGCACAGGCCATAATGAGTTGGCCCAACATGCCGTCGGTACCATTGATCAGCGCCAAGCCTTCCTTCTCGCGCAGTTCGACAGGAGTGATACCCGCTTCGGCAAGCAGTTCAGGTACCGGGCGCTCGACGCCATCCTTGTCACGGGCCCGGCCCTCACCCAAGAGCACGAGCGCACAATGCGAAAGTGGGGCAAGATCACCCGAGCAGCCCAAGGAACCAAACTCATGCACAATCGGCGTAATCCCGGAGTTCAAGAGGGCAATGTAGGTTTCTAGCGTCTCGACGCGGATACCTGTATGCCCAGAAGCCAGCGTCTTGCAACGCAAGAACATGAGCGCACGAATAACCTCGCGCTCGACCTCGGCGCCCACACCGGCAGCATGCGAACGCACCAAGGCACGCTGCAATTCGGCCCGCTGAGCTGGCTCAATCTTGGTATTTGCGAGCGCACCGAAACCTGTTGATACGCCGTAGACTGCGACATCGGATGCCGCCATGGCATCAACCGCGTTACGCGCCTGTGCGACCTTCTCTCGTGCTTGTGCGGTGAGCTCGACTTTGGCTCCCTCACGCGCAACAGCAATCACCTGCGATGCAGTAACACCGCTGGTTCCAAGCGGAATGATGATGTCATTCATCGATTGTCCTTCCAGATAAGTCGTCCGCGTTGGTACACGGAGCTGATGAGAGGCACACCGGGCCGATAGGCCAGGTGCAGGTAGCTGGGCGCATCCAGCACGACGAGATCGGCGCGAGCACCGATTCCAAGATGTCCAATGTCATTTCTCCGTAAAGCCCTGGCCCCGCCGAGGGTCGCAGCCCACAGTGCTTCGTCGGGAGTGAAATGCATGTCACGAACGGCGATAGCTAGGCAGAATGGCATCGACGTTGTATAGCTTGACCCTGGGTTGCAGTCTGCTGCAATGGCGCACGTTACCCCGGCGTCAAGGAAACGGCGAGCGTCTGGATAAGGCGCACGGGTAGAAAACTCTGCCCCTGGAAGCAGCGTGGCAACAGTATTTGAGGCAGCCAGCGCCTCGATATCTTCATCGCTGGCATAGGTGCAGTGGTCAGCAGAAGCACAATCCAGTTCGACAGCGAGTTGAAGCGCAGGGCCACGTTGTAGCTGGTTAGCGTGAATCCGTGGCATCAGCCCGGCTGCCTTACCGGCTATAAGAATCCTCCGGGCCTGCTCAACTGTGAAAGCCCCGCGATCACAAAATACGTCAATCCACTTGGCTCTGGGACGAACCTGCGGGATCATCTCAGACACAATTAGATCGACGTAGGCATCAGGGTTATCGGCAAACTCTTGGGGAACAACATGTGCACCCAAGAACGTCACTTCTTCGGTAAGGCGCCCCGCTACTTTGAGCGAGCGAGCCTCATCAGCCGTTGTCAGACCGTACCCAGATTTAGCTTCTAGCGTGGTGGTCCCCTGCCGGGCAGCTTCGTCAAAGAGCCGGCGGGCGTTAGCTAAAAGCTCACTATCAGTAGCGTGACGAGTGGCATTGACGGTGGTTTTAATCCCACCTGCTGCATAAGATTGCCCCGCCATCCGTGCCGCGAACTCTTCGGCTCTATCGCCAGCAAAAACGGGGTGGCTGTGCGAATCGACGAATCCAGGGATGACAGTACGCCCCTGCGCATCAACCCGATCTCCGGTAACTGCCTCGGGAATCATCGAGCGCGGCCCGAACCACGCAATCCTGCCCTGATCGATGACGAGCGCAGCGTTGGTCACAATGCCTAGTGGCGTCGTACCAATGCTGGCGTCATTTGTGATGAGCTGGCCAATGTTGTCGATAAGCATGATGAGTTCAGGCTAGTGGCTCAGTAAGCCCGGCGCTGCTCTGGGGGCCTGATGAGTTAAATTACAGCAAAACAGTGGCTGCCCATTCTCTTAGGCAGCCACTGTTTTAGTACGGGTTTTACTTCTCGCCAGTTTCCCACATCGGAATCCGCACGCCGCGTTCCTTAGCCACCTCGACAGCTCGGTCATAACCAGCATCAACGTGGCGGATAACACCCATACCGGGGTCGTTAAGCAGCAGCCTGGAAAGTTTCTCCGCAGCAAGCTCGCTACCGTCAGCGACGGAAACCTGCCCAGCGTGGATTGAGCGGCCAATACCAACGCCACCACCGTGATGGAGCGATACCCAAGTCGCACCCGACGATGTTGCCAATAGACCGTTAAGCAACGGCCAGTCAGCAATCGCGTCCGACCCGTCAAGCATGCCCTCAGTCTCGCGGTAAGGAGAGGCCACCGAGCCAGAGTCCAAATGGTCTCGGCCAATGACAATCGGAGCTGAAATCTTGCCTTGTGCAACGAGCTCGTTGAACTTCAACGCCGCCAAGTGACGTTCGCCGTAGCCCAACCAGCAGATTCGCGCCGGTAGACCTTCATACTCGACGAACTCTGCTGCCGCATCTAGCCACTGGTGCAAGTGCTTGTTCTCCGGGAACA
>CAMQXE010000031.1 GCA_947038745.1 uncultured Propionibacteriaceae bacterium
CATCGTCGGGAATGTGGCGACGTACTTCGGTGAGCCGGGTGTCGGCGGCCCGCAGTACTGCGCTCATCCATTCACCTTTGGGGTCGAGCGCAGTCCGCCAGGCTTGGGCATTCAAATCTTTGGTGAGCGGCTCGGCCAGGTGCGCTTCTAGCTCGTCTCCGGCTTTGGTACGCCAGCGCATATGCCCGCCGTAGGCCATGAAGATCACTGGACGCACGACGTGGTCGGCGAGCGCTTCCCCGTAGCCGTAGGTGTAATCGGCGTGGGAGACGCGCGAGCCATCGGGGAGAATGTCATAGCCGACGAAGGGGATCTGGTTATTATCCGAGCGGAAGGGCGTGCCTGTGAGTGCGAGTCGTCGTTCTGCACCCCTGAAACAGTAGGAGACGGCCTCTCCCCAGCTCAGTGCGTCACCGGCATGGTGAACCTCATCGAGGATGACCAGTGTTTTCCGGTCTTGAACCATTCCCTCAAAGCGATAGGGAGCAGCCGCAAGTCCTGCATACGTAGTAGCCACTCCTTTGTAGTGCGGTGAGCGGCCACGCTTTTTATTACCTAGTCCGGGGTCGATCTGGATTCCGGCGCGTGCTGCCGCATCGGCCCATTGCACTTTCAGGTGCTCTGTTGGCGCGACGACGATGAGTTGGCGAATAGTTCCTGCACGTAGCAACTCTGCTGCCACTCTGAGCGCGAACGTGGTTTTACCTGCGCCAGGCGTTGCGACGGCGAGAAAGTCCCTTGGGGCTTGCGCTAGATAAATCTCAAGCGCTGCCCGTTGCCACTCTCGTAGTTTCTGTGCGGTTCCCCAGGGGGCTTGGCCTGGGAACGCAGGCGAGAGCCTATCTAGCTCTTTTAAGGGTGGGGTTTCTGGTTGCGCATAGACTTCGACCCCTTCATCGGGTGGGGTCGGCTCGTACGTCATAGATTCTTGACGTTACCTGACAAATCAGTTTTAAGCACAGTGCAACGCTTCACCAGTATGAGCAACCTCAATCTCATAGCCTCTTGCCACGACATCAAAAAGCGTCGATGATTGAACTTACCGATGGGTCACCAGCCCCGCTACGGAAAGAGCTTGCGATGTTTACCCCCAATAAGACGCAGAAGCCCAGCCTCATCATCTGCTCAATTCTGGTACTACTCGCCAGCGGTTGCCATGCGCAGGGAGCCACCCCGGTCGCTAGCACCTCGCTACCAGCAATTACTGAACACGCGCTGCTTGACGAGAAGACAGGGCAGATCACGATCCCATCTAGTGCTTATAGCAATACTCCAGAAGAAGAACAGCACATCCATGCAGCCAAAGGCTTGCTCTGGGCACGCTGCATACTTGACTCCGATCAACTCCCGGAAAGCACGATCGATATAGCAAGAAAGTATCTTGCTGAGTTACCACCTCTCGATACACGCTACGCTACCTTCGGAGAGTGGTCCACCGTCATCGCCGCCAAAGGGCGAACACTAGAAGGCCCAAACTTTATTGATAGCAGGCTCACACCCAATAAAGACGACAAGAATACGATCTCTAAAGCCGTTTTTTGTATGAATCAAGATAATGATGTGACGACGCTCACCCCCGTATCTCTTGCTTCCCACGATCCCTCATTGCAGATATTTGGCGAGGCTTACACATATGCCGATAAAGCCACAAGAAATGATCCGCGTTTCCAAAGTAAAATCATTGATCGAGATGCTTGTATCTCAAGTCAGGGCTTTAGCGTTCCTACGCCAGGGCTAGGCATTAATCGTGGATCCCTGACCAACGAGCAGCGATACAGAGCAGATATCATCGAGGCAGAATGCTCCACCAAAACTAAGTTTGCACAACTTTCAATGGATCTCTACGCCACCGCTGAAGCAAAATATATTTCCGAGCATCAAGCCGAGTTCAAAGCCATGCGCGATGAGGCAGTGAAACGTTCAGCAAAAGCAGACGAGGTTCTTCAGAAATACGGAGTGATCTAATGCGACAGCGACTCACCCTTGTTGGCATCATCTGTCTCGTTCTCGGGGCCGGGATCGGGGCGCTCAGTATGGCGCTGCTGCACCCACGTCCATCAACCTCAGCTATTGATAATGCCAGCAAGAGCGTGGCTGTAACTGCGGCGGTGGAGAAGAAACCAGTACGAGCCCCAATTGAGGTCCAGGCTAAGCTCACCCAAAGCCAAACCGCGACTATCCAGCTCAATACTTCCGCCAGCGGCAAGGTAATGGTGACGAAAGCGGTACTTAAACCTGGTGACATCATCAAACCAGGTTCACTGCTCGGTGAAGTATCAGGACAGCCCATCTTTGCGATCACAAAAGATACCCCACTCTTTCGAGATCTTGGCCCTGATGCTGAAGGTACAGACGTTGCCGCGCTCCAGGATTACCTTGCCAACCTCGGTTACTTCGGCTATGCCCGCACCTCAAAATTTGATGCCGCTACTGCCGCCGCTGTAAGTGCTCTCTACAAGGACTATGGCTACACCGCACCAAAGGCTGGCGATAAGCCTGGGAGCCTTCCATTAGCTGCCACCGCCATGATCCCTGGCACAGAGCTGAAAGTGACTGCTGCCGCCGAGACCGGTGATGAACCCAGCAAGGACCACCCATTCATCACTGTCGAGGTTTCACCAGCCAGCATTACCTGCCGCGTCGATATGTTACAGAATGAATTTCTCAAAGCTGGTGCCGCCGTCACTGTATCTGCTGGCGGGAAAACCGCAGCTACGACTGTGCTGAGCCAGAGCGCTTTCATGGCTCCCGCCGAGAATAAGCCTGCCGGCTACGACATCATTGCGGCGATGCCCCCAGAACTTGCTGGTGTCGATAGCGCAGTTCCTGTCATCATCCGGGAGAAGAACCCACCCACCCTTGGCATTGCGATCCCTCTAACTGCCGTCCATGACGATGCTGGCCAAAGTTATGTCACCAAAGTCAGTAATGGCAGCGAAGCCCGCGTTGACATCACCGTCAGCACTATCTCTCAGGGATACGCACTCATCACCGAGAACCCAAACCTGCCAGAAGGCACGCAGGTCAAGGTCTCGTCATGACCGACGCTATCGCCCTTGATCAGCTAACCCGACGGATCAATTCCGATGTACTAGCGCTGTCCAATGCCACCTGCACTATTCCTGATAGTGATTTTGTGGCAATTGTCGGTCCATCAGGTTCGGGCAAGACTACGCTCCTGAGCCTGCTTGGGCTCCTTGACCGCCCAACCTCTGGCAGCTACCTACTGTATGGCGATGACGTCTCAGATCTTTCTGAACGCGAACGTAACCACATCCGTGGGCATCAGCTTGGTTTCGTCTTTCAAAACTCCTACCTGGTTGGGGCCGAGACTGCCGCCACCAATGTCACTCTGGGGCTGCGAGTCCGCGGGGTCCCCCGCCGATTACAACGCTCCCTCGTACTCGATGCCCTCGACAAAGTTGGCCTCGCCGACTCCGCACATAAACCTGCCGGGCAGCTCTCGGGAGGCGAAAAACAGCGAGTTGCTGTAGCCAGAGCGCTCGTCACCGAACCGAAACTCCTCCTTGCTGATGAGCCCACGGGTGCCCTCGATAGTGAATCAACAGCAAATCTTCTCAGCCTTCTCCATGAGATCAACGCCGACGGCACCACCGTCGTCATTGTGACCCATGACCCCTTAGTCGCTGCCGCCGCACGTCATTCCTTTACCCTGACCGATGGAGTTCTTCTCGATGAGGTGCACCATGTCGGCTAGCACAACTGCCCGCGCTGGAAGCCGCGCTCGCGCCTGTTGGCAAGAACTTATGGATGCACTCTTTGCACCGCTGCTGCGCCCTTGGCGCACTCTCCTCGTCTTTATTGCTTACGCCTTGGGAGCCGCCGCGCTCACTGGAGCTATCGCCATCACCCAATCAACCACAGGAAGCGTCGTTGAGCGGCTTACCCAAGCCGCCTCGCAAGAGGTCCGAGTCATCGATACTCGCGCCGAGGGCCAGCCGTGGACGATGTCCGATCCGACAGCCAAAAATAGTTGGGCTACCCAGGAAAAGGTCGCAGCTCAGCTCCGCACTATCGAAGGCGTCACTGACGCTATCCAAGTGCGACGTTTTACACCCGTCTCCAACCACATCTCTCGCTTATCAATGACCCTTGACCGTCATGAGCTAAGCCGAGCTTCATCGATTCAGGTCTATTGCACGACTCAGCGTTACCTCACATCACGCGGTGCGAGCGTCGCTATTGGTCAGCTATCGCTGTTGAACTCAACTACAGCAGCAAGCGTAGTTTTAGGTTCAGCAGCCGCAGCTTCACTAAACATTGCCACTGTTGGCCCCGATCTGACCATCTCGCTCAACGGGCGGGCTGTCAGCGTTGCAGCTATTTTGCGTCCCGCTGGCGACCCAGTTCTCGATTCTGCGACGTACTTCTCCCCCGGTACCTTACCGATACTGGCTGATCAGTTAGACGCCACCATCTTCGTTTCTACGCAAACTGGCTACGCAGAGCCTGTTGCAAAGGCAATACCCTTGGCCCTCGCCCCTACCGAGCCTGGCAAGATTTCCGTTGCCAAAGTGTCTAATTTGGCTAAGCTCCAGCAAGGGATTAACTCTGACTTAGCTCAGCTCATGTCCATCGTTGGGCTAGTTATTTTGATCTTGTCAGCGCTGACCGCTGGCACCACAATGTTTCTCTCGGTCAATCATCGCTACCCTGAGATTGCGCTACGTCGAGCTATGGGCGCAAGCCGGTTCTCTATAGCGCGATTGTTCCTCTATGAGGGGCTAGCCATCGGTACTGCTGGGGGCATCGTCGGCACAGCACTCGGCGTTGCTGTTGCTTGGTTTGCGGCTAAGCGAAGCCACTGGCCGCTGTGTATCGGTTGGCAGACCGTCGTCTTGGGCTGCATCATCGGCTTTCTCACCGGAATCGTCGCCTCACTAATCCCAGCAATCCACGCAGCCCGACGTGACCCCGCTGGCGTCCTACGCTCTGCATAAAAAGATAGATCTGGTTTTAACCTGTCTACAGGTTAAAACCAGATCTATCTTTCCCTAACTCAACCCGACGATCGTGCCATCTGCGTGGATATCCATCCCACACGCTGCTGGAACCTTCGGTAACCCAGGCATCGTCATAATCTCACCAGTCAAAGCAACAACAAAACCTGCACCTGCCGATAACCGAACTTCTCGAACCGCAATAGTGAACCTCCGCGGGGCACCAAGTTTCTTGGCATCATCAGAGAACGAATACTGCGTCTTTGCCATACACACAGGCACCTGGCCGAACCCCTGGTCAGTGAACTTTGCTAGATCGCGCAATGCTGCCGGGCTGAACTCCACATCGTCGGCTCGGTATATCTCCTGGGCAATCAGGCGGATCTTATCCGCGAGCGGCAGCTCTGCCTCATAGAGCGGGTGGTACTGCGCTTCAGCCTCACACAATGCGACGACTTTCCGAGCCAGTTCTTCACCACCTGCGCCACCTCTAGCAAAGACTTCCGTCAGCGCAACCTCTACCCCGAGCTTTGCGCACCGTTCCTTCACCAATGCGATTTCTGCCTCGGTATCGTCGGGGAACCGGTTGAGCGCTACCACCGCTGGCATACCGAACTTTGCGAGATTTTCTAAGTGCTGCTCAAGGTTCACTGCACCTGCACTCAGTGCCTCAAGATTCTCTGCACCAAGCTCAGACTTGTCCAGCCCACCATTCATCTTCAGTGCCTTGATCGTGGCAACGAGCACCACGGCGTCGGGAGCAAGCCCCGCGAGCGGGCAGACAATATCGAGAAACTTCTCTGCTCCAAGGTCAGCGCCAAACCCCGCCTCAGTAATGCAGTAGTCAGCCAATGCTAGCCCGGCTTTTGTCGCCAGAATCGAGTTGCACCCGTGGGCGATGTTAGCGAAAGGCCCTCCATGAATAATTGCTGGCGTATTTTCGACGGTCTGCACCAGATTGGGTTTAATCGCGTCTTTGAGGATAAGCGTCATTGCGCCTTGGGCTTGCAGGTCTGCCGCAGTGACAGGCTCATTGGCATAGGTATATGCCACGATGATGCGCCCTAACCGCGCTTTGAGGTCATCTATACCCGACGCCAGGCACAAAATAGCCATGACCTCGGACGCAACAGTGATATCAAAACCAGTCTCGCGGGCTACTCCGTCGGTCCGAGAACCCATACCTGCCACGATGTTACGTAGTGCCCGATCATTCATATCGACGACGTGACGTAACCGAATCCGCTTCGGGTCGATCGCTAATGGATTGCCTTGGTAGATGGAGTTATCGAGCATGGCGCACAGCAGAGAATGCGCTGCGGTGATCGCGTGAAAGTCACCAGTGAAGTGAAGGTTAATATCCTCCATCGGGAGGACCTGTGAGTATCCACCGCCGGCAGCTCCGCCCTTCATGCCAAAGACTGGCCCTAGCGACGGCTCACGCAGTGTTGTGATCGCTTTCTTACCGATCCGGTTGAGGCCCATGGATAGGCCGACATTGACCGTCGTCTTTCCTTCCCCTGCCGGGGTCGGGTTAATCGCGGTGACAAGAATAAGTTTGCCGCGCTGGTTACTTTGCTCTAAACGTTCTAGTGCGGCCAGTGACAGCTTCGCTTTGTCGTAACCGTAGGGAGTGATTTCTTCGGGTTTGAGCCCGAGGTCGTGTGCAATGTCTGCGATGGGTTTGAGCTTCGCCTGCTGGGCGATCTCGACGTCAGTCAACATAGGTGAGCTCCTAATCCAGGTGATGTCACCAGCTAAGCGAGTAACACGGCTGAAAACAAGAGCTAATGTCGAGTCGTTATCTGCATGTTGCCAAAATGTAACTCAACAAGCGAAATACAATTTCCACACATATAAGGGAAATAGGGCTAGCTATTTCTGCAAACAAAGCAATAGGGCCCACTTTTTACGGTAGGCCCTATCGCTAATGATTTTTACTATGACAGCGATGTGTCTTTACTATGCAAGCGCGTCAATGATCTCGTTAAGGAGAGCCGACGGACGCATAGCTGTTGCAGTCAGTTCGTCATTAGGCAGGAAGTACCCGCCCATGTCTACCGGCTTGCCCTGAGCACCAATAAGCTGCTCATTGATCGCTGCCTCATTCTCGCGGAGTTTCTTTGCCACCGGAGCAAAACGTGCCGCAAGCTCAGCGTCAGCGGTCTGCTTAGCCAATTCCTCGGCCCAGAACATCGCCAAGTAGAAGTGCGAGCCACGGTTGTCGATCTGACCAACCTTGCGCGCCGGAGACTTGTTCTCGTTGAGGAACGTGCCGATAGCAGCGTCAAGGGTATCTGCAAGAACCTGAGCCTTCGCATTACCGAAGTTCGCCGCGATGTGCTCCAGCGAAGCCCCAAGAGCAGAGAACTCGCCCAGCGAATCCCAGCGCAGGTAGCCTTCCTTGACGAACTGTTCGACGTGCTTAGGAGCAGAGCCACCCGCGCCCGTCTCGAATAGGCCTCCGCCCTTGAGCAACGGAACTACCGACAGCATCTTGGCCGACGTACCCAGCTCCAAGATCGGGAACAAGTCGGTGAGGTAGTCACGCAAAACATTGCCCGTCACCGTGATGGTGTTCTCACCCTTGCGGATACGGTCCAACGTAACTTGCATAGCCTTCGCCGGAGCCATGATCTGAATATCTAGGCCTTCGGTCTGGTACTCAGGAAGGTACTGCTTAACCTTCTTAATGACCTGTGCATCATGGGGACGGTTCTCGTCGAGCCAGAAGATTGCCGGCCAGCCGGTCGCCTTTGCACGGGTGCAGGCGAGCTTAACCCAGTCCTGGACCGGAATATCGCGCACATGCGACATCCGCCAGATATCGCCAGCTTCGCACTCGTGAGTCATGTAGACCGTACCGTCTTCACCCGTCACGGTAACCTTGCCGGCCGCCGGGAGGATGAACGTCGTCGGGTGGGAACCGTACTCTTCGGCCTTCTGCGCCATCAGACCGACGTTAGGTGCGTCGCCCATCGTCGCTGGGTCAAAGCGACCGTTCTTGCGGCAATCTTCGAAAACCGTCTTGTAGATGCCCGCGTAGCAACGGTCAGGGACCATTGCCAGGGTTTCTTGCAGCTTCCCTTCGGCATTCCACATCGAACCTGAGTCACGAACGACCACCGGCATGGAGGCATCAATGATGATGAGGTTTGAGGAGTGCAGGTTGGTAATGCCCTTATCGGAATCAACCATGGCCAGCGCCGGACGCTGGGCATACATTGCGTTGATCGCGTCGAGGATCTCTGCCTTCTTCTCTGCACCAAGCTCGTCGAGCTTCAGTTCAAGGTCGCCAAGACCCAGGTTCGGATTGACGCCGATCTGAGCGAACTCAGCAGCGTACTTCTCGAATACCGGAGCAAAGAAAACCTCAACAGCGTGACCGAACATCACAGGGTCAGAGATCTTCATCATCGTGGCTTTGAGATGTGCTGAGAGGAGCAGCCCCTCAGCCTTAGCAGCCTCAATGTGCTGAGCGAAGAAGGCTCGTAGCGCCTTAACGTTCATGAAGGTGCCGTCGAAGATCTCATCCTTGAGGATCTTCACGGTGCCTAGCTGCTTGCCATCGAGTGCAATCGTGAGCGTCTGGTCCTTGTCAGAGACGGTAGAGACCTCGTTACCAAAGAAGTCACCATCGCTCATGCACTCAACGCGAGCCTTGTTCGTCGGCTCCCACTCGCCAAGACGGTGCGGGTGATCCATCGCGAACTTCTTGACCGACATCGGTGCGCGACGATCCGAGTTGCCCTCACGCAGCACGGGGTTTACTGCCGACCCCTGGCACTTGGAGTAACGCGCGAGGATCTCAGCCTCTTTATCGTTCTGGGGGTCTTCTGGGAAGTCAGGGAGGGCGTAGCCCTTAGCCTGCAACTCAGCAATAGCAGCCTTAATCTGGGGCACTGAGGCGGAGATATTAGGCAGCTTAATGATGTTGGCCTCAACGGACTGGGTCAGCTCACCGAGCTTGGCCAGGTTGTCGTCAACGCACTGTGATTCGGTCAAATAATCTGGAAATTGGGAGAGAATACGACCGGCCAGCGAGATGTCGGACTCGACTACCTCAACGCCCGTGCCCTTGGTAAAGGCCTGGACAATCGGGAGCAGCGAGTAAGACGCCAACGCAGGAGCTTCGTCGATCCTGGTCCACACAATCTGTTGTGTCATGTCCACAGACTATAAAACCTCGATAGCGGCCCGCTAGGGGGGTGTTATTCCTTTTTATCCACTTGTTCATTTGTGGGTTTATTTGTGCGCTAGTCACCAAATATGGGTGGTGGTAGTGACGCGCTGCGCCTGTGGGGGTAATCTCAGGCATATCTGATGTATCAATCGTCCCGGAAGGACACTTCAATGACGAAAGCCCCCGTCAAGGTCGCCATCACTGGCGCTGCCGGTCAGATCGGCTACAGCCTGCTTTTCCGTATCGCTTCTGGTGCCATGCTCGGCGCAGACCAGCCTGTTGAGCTGCGCTTGCTTGAGATTGCTCCGGCTTTGCCCGCCCTTGAGGGTGTCGTCATGGAGCTTGACGACTGCGCCTTCCCGACGCTGGCTGGTATTGAAATCGGCGACGATCCGATGAAGATGTTTGCTGACGCCAACGTCGCTCTTCTCGTCGGCGCTATGCCGCGCAAGGATGGCATGGATCGTGCTGATCTTCTCGCCGCTAACGGAAAGATCTTCACTGGTCAGGGTAAGGCCATCAATGACGTTGCCGCCCGCGATATCAAGGTGCTAGTCACTGGTAACCCAGCAAACACCAATGCTCTCATTGCCATGAATAACGCCCCTGATCTCAAGCCAGAGCAGTTCAATG
>CAMQXE010000032.1 GCA_947038745.1 uncultured Propionibacteriaceae bacterium
CAGCAGTTTGGCCGCACAGCGACGGTAAGAACTCCGGAATCGTATTAGCTGGCCCCAATCGCAGCAACAGCAACCCCATCGTGATGATTAGATATGTAACGACCCCACCGATGCTTTCCCGCAATGGTCGAAAGAAGATCAAGAACATAATCAATGCCGCACCTGCTGCAGATAGCGGGAACATGCTGTCACGAGCACCATGGATGGGGATCTCGAAGACATTTATTATGGTTCCAGCAGTAGCGGTGAGCCATACAAGTAATCCAGTAGAACGAGTAAGCGTAGAACTATTCTTAATCCCCAGCGTTAATGCACACAGCATGATCATTGTGGCTGCAACGATCAATGCGATATTGGCAAAAGACACCATAGCCAGGAATAAGGTCGACCCAAAAGCTCCCATGATCCAAGGCAATGGGCACAGATTCAAGGTTCGCCTAGCCTGATCAGAAAGTTCAGTCAAGAGTTTTGTCCGCGATGGAGCCATACGTTCTGGCTGCCAGTCAAGAACCACCTCAGTGCCAGTTCCAGGAACACTAACTACACGAGCGCTGCCTCCAACAGCCATCATGCCACCTGAAATCACGTCTCGGATGCCACGATGTCCATATGGCGTAGCGCTGCTGAATCCGATTCCGGTATCGCTTACTGTGACTCGGACTCCACCAAGGGCCAAACGATCAATACGGATAGTGGCATGATCGACGCCAGAATGGAGCTTCACATTTCGTAGAGCTTCGCGAACTGCAGTAGTAATTGCCGAGGTTTCTGGCCCTGGTAATACTGGAGAAGCACCCTCAATACTCACCATGACCGGGGCTTGATCTGCAACAGCTTGTAATGCCACAGCAAGTGGCTCAGATTCAGCCAAGGAAGCTTCATCTTGTCGAGCTAAAACTGCTTGCTGACAATAGGCTTTTGCTGTCTGCGCAGACACTGCCTCATCAGGAAGAGCTACTGCACGCAGTGCATGGACCACAGTGTCATGAATAAATCGCTCCGCAGCATCTCGCTCGCGAGCAAGGCGTCGAGCGCCTTCTTCACGCGCATTCTGTTCTAGTAATTTCTCGGTAACGCTATCGGCCTCAACCGCGCAGCGGAAAAGCCCATCCATCGTCATCGATGCCGCTACAAGAAGACCACCCATCTCGAACATTTCGATACCTAGGCTTCGCCACAATAAAGATCGATCCGCTATAAATAGCAGCCGTAGTCCTACGCCAGTAAGCCAGATTGCCAACGGAGGAACGTAGCGCAATTTTCCACGAAGTTGAACCGCAAGGGTGGCTGTGATCCCTAAAATAATGACGAAAGGCCAGCAGGCTAACCAATCCTTAGTAGGTGGAATAGTCTTTGCAATCAAATACTCCCCAGCTATTGCGCCTAACACTGCTACTAAGTAGACAGTCCAATGCTGAAGTTTGATCCAAAAACTCACCACGAGCCAGATACCAACGATGCTGAGCAAAGCCACGCCCAGGAGCATCTGTCGCGGTGCGCGCTCGGGACTAAACCAAAGCGTGAGCCCAGGAATAAGCGCGCATACCATGAAGACCAGCGTCATCCAACGCGTACCTGTCTCCATAGCCACAGACCAAGACGTTGATCTAGTGAGGTGGCGCAAGCTCATGAATTATTCCCCGAACTATCGTGACGTAGCTACATCACAGTGCAGTCTAGCTGCCCTGTTTATTCTTACCAGCGTAGAACCGTCCGAGCCACTCCTGCTTACAGGCGGCAAAATCTCCAGATTCCATTGATCGTCGAATCTCATCAACTAGCCCAACCGTGAAATATTCGTTGTGGATCGTCGCCAACGTCGAGGCCAGCATCTCCTTCGCCTTGAACAGATGATGAATATAGGCCCTGGTGTAGTGGGTGCAGGTATAGCACTCGCACCCATCTTCCAGCGGCACGAAGGCCCGTCGAGAAGCGGCTACCTGGACGTTATAACGCCCATCTTTGGTGTAGATCGCACCGTTACGGGCTACCCGTGACGGATTTACACAGTCAAAAGTATCGGCGCCAGTTTCGATAGCAGCGAAGAAGTCATCTGGCTCAGAGATACCAAGGAGATGACGCGGTTTGTTGTTCGGAAGTTCCTGCGCACACCAGCTCACGATGGTGCCAAGATTTTCCTTTTCAAGCGCACCACCAATACCGAAACCATCAAATTGCTGATCGGTAACTGTCATTGACCCCAAATCGCGACAAGCTTTTCGGCGCAAGTCCTCATACTGTGCCCCCTGGATCACGCCAAATAGAGCTTGATACGGACGATGAGTGCGTTCATCGGTGAGGCGGCGATGCTCAGCTAAACAACGCTCTGCCCAGCGGCGAGTGCGCTCCAAGGATTCCTCTTGATAAGCACGGGAGTTCATCAATGTAGTCAGCTCATCAAACGCGAACATGATGTCTGCACCAAGCTGATGCTGCACCTGCATTGATACTTCTGGGGTAAATCGGTGCAAATCACCGTTGAGGAAAGATTTGAATGTCACGCCATCTTCATCGACGTGAGCCATCCGCTCCTTGCCCTCAGCAATCACCTCATCATCGGTGACGCCGATGGTATTCATCGCCAGCACTTTCTTGAAACCAACGCCTTGACTCATCACCTGGAAGCCGCCCGAATCGGTATAGGTTGGCCCAGGCCAGTTCATGAACTTACCCAATCCACCCGCAGCGTCCACGATGTCTGGACCTGGCTGAAGATACAGGTGATACGCATTGGCCAATACCGCTTGGGCACCGACTTTAGCGACTTCCTCTGGCATTACTGACTTCACTGTCGCTTTCGTACCAACGACGATGAAGGCAGGAGTTGCGACGTCACCATGTGGGGTATGAATAGTTCCAGTACGACCTAGCCCGTTATCTAGATATGTACCTTCATCGAAGCTGAATCGATCAGTCATGGCCTACTCCTACAAGTGCATGTAACTGGGCTAGCGCCACGACCCCTGCGGTGGAGGCTCGCACCACATGTTCTGCAATGAGAACTGGGACTGCCCCCGCAGCTATAAATGCCTCTAGCTCCTCGGGAGAAATACCCCCTTCAGGCCCAGTAATGATCAGTGCTGTGGTTGGACGTTTACCGTTCTGGGAACACCACGAGTTGAGATGCTCGGTAAGCGTCACCGGTGCAGCCTCATGCAAGATCAATGCACAATCCACTGTCGCTATCCGAGCACAAACCTCTTTGGTGCTAGCGCAAGAAGTAATCTCAGGAACTCTGAATTGACGTGACTGTTTCGTTGCTTCCCGTGCAGTCGATTTCCACCGCGATAGTTGCTTGGCGCCGCGCTCTCCCTCGCTCCAGCGCACGATAGACCTGCTTGCTTGCCACGGCACAATTGTGGTGACGCTGAGTTCTGTCATTGTTTCCACGGCAAGCTCGCTGCGATCACCTTTCGCTAGCGCTTGTACGGCCGTCACAGACAAGGCCGGAACAGGGCTAGTCAAGATTTCGTCACAGCGCACTTCCAGGCCATGCTTATCAGCAGCTAGAACCTCACCAAAGATCGCCTGCCCACAGCCATTTGCGACAAAGACCTGCTCGCCAGGCTTAATCCGGCGTACCGCAACGGCATGTTTGCCTTCATCGCCAGTGACCCTAAGTGATGCCCCAGCCGTTACTCCAGCCCAAACGTGGGGATCTTCCACGAGGAAGAGCGCTGAAGTCATGCGAAAGTGTCCTTAAGCCAGCTAAACATGCCACGGTTATGACGCTCTACAACTACCTCTGGCTGCTGCTCTTCACGCACAGAGGCAAGCTGGCGCAGCAACTCCTTTTGTTCTTTATTCAGCTTGGTTGGAGTCAAAACGATGATAGTGACGCCGATATCGCCACGTCCCTTTGCCCGTAGCTTCGGAATACCCTTCTCTGGAATTACCAGACGAGTACCGCTTTGCGTTCCAGCTGGAACAGTAACGATTACCGACTTCTCTGCCTGCGGCAAGTCATCTCGATCAGCTTCTAACGTTGGAATCGTAATCTCGGTTCCTAACGCTGCAGCCGTCATCGGTAGTCGTACCACGACCTCGAGATTTTCGCGATCACGTTTGAACTGCTCATGATCCTTAATTGCTATTTCGACATAGAGATCACCAGCGGGGCCACCACCAGGGCCAACCTCTCCTTGCGAATCAAGACGAAGCTGTTGCCCTGTAGCAATACCGGCAGGAATCACCACACTGATCGGGCGCTGGTTGCGCACACGTCCTTCTCCAGAACAATCAGCGCAAGGCTTCTCGATTATGCTGCCATAACCGCGACATTGTGGGCAGGGTTGGATTGACTGCACCGTTCCCAGAATGGTCTGCTGCATTGCTGCAACTTCACCGCGGCCTTTACAACCCTGGCATTGCACTGGTGCGGCCGCATTAGCTGATCCGTTACCTTGGCATGAAGAACAAATAACGTACGTTTCCACATTGATTTGCTTGGTCGCGCCAAAAGCCGCATCAGCAAGATCTAGGCGCAATCGCACTGATGCGTCTTGGCCTCGACGACTGCGCTGGCGTGGGCCTCTAGAGGAGCCACCACCACCAAAGAAGTGGCCCAGAATGTCACCGATGCCACCCATTCCATCGCCAAACCCAAAGTTACCGGCGCCGAAACCACCTGCTGATCCGCCTAACGGATCACCACCACGGTCATAGATGCTCTTCTTACTCTCATCAGACAAGACCTCATAGGCCTCGCTAACTTCCTTAAACTTAACCTCAGCATCGGGTTCAGTAGAAACATCCGGATGTAATTTCATCGCCAATTTGCGGTAGGCCTTTTTAATTTCTGCCTGATCCGCATTTCGTGCAACACCGAGAATTTTGTAGTAATCCTTGCTGGCCACGTACCTTAGCCTTCCGCCAAATAGCGGCCCACGTAACGTGCTACTGCATGAACGAGGGCCATTGTTGAGGGGTAATCCATACGCGTGGGACCAACGATCCCGAGCGTGGCACCCGTAGTGTCATCTGCTGCGTACGTTGTGGCAACAACGCTCGTAGCATGGAACTTTTCGTCTGAAATCTCTTGACCGATACGTACGCTCACGTCCTGGGTAGCCGGAATCTCTGAGAGCAGTTTCAGTAAGACCACCTGCTCTTCGAGCGCAGCCAAGATTGGGCTGACAACATGGTGAAAGTCAGCACCAAAGCCCGTTAAGTTTTGTACTCCCCCAACGACGAGCCGCGTAGACGAATCGATAGCCAACATATCGAGCATCATGGAGACGCACCGGGCCGCGAGCGGGCGATGTTCGGGAGCAATTTCGTCAAGAATAAGAGGTAACTTTTCAGCAGCACGAGCCGGAGTTTTGCCAATAGTGGCAGCGTTTAGCTTGGTTCGTAACGTAATTAGCGTGTCTTCATCATGGGGCGGAAACTCCATTACCCGCTGCTCTACTCGCCCGAGCGAGTTGATCACAACCATCAGTCCGCGATCTACAGATAGCGAAACCAATTCGATATGACGCACGACCGCTGAGCTCGAGACTGGGTACTGCACCATCGCAATTTGATGGGTGACTTGGGCCAGTAACCGCACTGTCCGGTTCATCACCTCATCGATATCTAATGCCCCTGCGAGAAAGGTAGAAATCGCTTTTCGCTCTGCTGAACTGAGCGGTTTAACCCCAGAAAGCCGATCCACAAAAAGCCGATATCCCTTATCGGTTGGGACTCTCCCTGCTGACGTGTGTGGCTGCGTGATGTAACCCTCATCTTCAAGCGCGGCCATGTCGTTTCGAATCGTCGCCGAGGAAACCCCAAGCTGATAGCGCTCCACCAAAGCTCTCGATCCCACAGGCTCTTGGCTATGCACATAGTCAGTCACAATGGCGCGCAAGACATCAAGCTTGCGCTCATCGAGCATGACTCCTCCTTGCTAGCACTCCATGTGTTCGAGTGCCAGTCTAGCGGTTGTACCCAAGGATGTGCGCGTAGCACAACAGCGATCACCGTTCATGACGTTGTCCTTTGTGCGCCACATCGCGACGATGCCGGCGGCGAGCCGTGCGTAGCTGCATCCGTTCCCGGTAAAGCGAAGGAATAACCCCACTCCAGCTCCAAGCATCAGCTTCTGGAAGTACCCAGCCTCGCCAGCGAGCAAGTAAGCACAGTCCTCCACCGGCCACTGTGCCTGCGACTAAAGCCAAAGAGAAATAACCCGCATGAGTGCATAACACTGCAATCGCGCTGGCTGCTACAGCGCAGGTCGCATACAACGTATTGCCGCCTAGAACACCTGGTACTCGCCGCAATGTAATATCTCGGATCATGCCACCACCGACAGCGGCGATGGTACCGATCATGATGGCAGGCAGCCAGCCGAGACCCAACATGAGCGTCTTGGTCGCACCTGCGGCACTCCAGGCTCCTAATGCCAAGGCATCAATAACGGTGAAACTAATGTTCCACCAGCGACCGCGTAGATGAATCACATAGCTCACCCCCGCCCCGGCAAAGGCTGTCCAGAGATAGGAATTATCGAGGAATGCTGCCGGCGGCCCGACGTCGAGAAGAACATCACGAATAAGCCCACCGCCAAGTCCAGACATGATGGCGAGCACAACAAAACCAATCGGATCGAGTTTTTCGCGCCTGGCAATTACCCCGCCGAGGAGCGCATTAGCAAAAACACCTGAGAGATCAACCCACCGTAAGCCGTCTGCTACCTGGTAGACGTGCATAGATTTCCTTCCCACTCCTTATGGCACAATCCTATGCCGGTTCGCTAGGCTGCGCCCATGACGTGGAAGAACGGCCCATGGGCTGAGATTGCGCAAAACTGCTGGATTGCACCTGCTGATCCTGGTAACGCCAATATCGGATTAGTTGCTGGAACTCATGAAGCGCTGCTCATTGATACTGGCACTTACCCGGAGCAGGCCCGTGACCTATGCCGTACTGCTACAGAGCTTGCCGGCGTCTCGGTACGCCATGTCGTCATTACTCATCAGCATGCCGAGCATTGGTTTGGCTTAGCAGGAATTGCATCATTGACCAGCTATGGTCAGGAATCTTTGGCAGCCCAGTCACGAACTTCTGCTACCCAAGACGAGGCTGAACGTCTGGGTATTTCTGATCTAGACATCATCGTGCCTCAACGACTCTTTGCCCAGGCTGAAGTCGTTGATCTTGGTGATCGTTTCGTGGAGATGCTCCACACTGGGTCCGCACACACTGTGAGCGATGTTTGGGTCAATATCGCTGATGCCCGGGTGCTCTTTGCCGGAGATCTAGTCAGCGTCGATGAAGATCCTTGCTTTGGTACTGATAGCGACATCTTTGGGTGGGCAAAGACCCTTGACCTTTTGGTCCAAAATACCCGCCCAGATGCCGTCATAGTTCCTGGACATGGCAGCCCCACTACGCAAGAAGCAGTAATGCAGCAAGCAACCAACATGCATTCGTTAATTGGCCAAACCAAGATGCTGATTCAAGGTGGCACCAAACGCGAAGGGGTCGAGGAAATCGGCGGCTGGCCATATACCGCCTCCCTCACTGCCGCACTAGATGCTGCGTGGCGCCACCATATGGCAAAGGGTGTTCGTCGCAGTTTTGATCTGACACCACGCTCGCACTAGTGCCTACTCAATGTCGCGCAGGTGATCTTGGGTCACAAAATCGATAAGTTTCTCTACCTCTGTGACCATGCGCTTATCGAGATCTTTATAGCTACCTACACGAGCCAAGATTGCTTTCCACGCATGGGCGATGTCTGCTTGCTCAGCATGAGCCAGGCCAAGTGCTGCACAGATTCCATGTTTCCATTCCATCGTGCGTGGAATCTGTGGCCAGGCCTGGAGCCCTACCCGCTCAGGCTTTACGGCAGCCCAAATATCGACGAACTCATGGCCGGTAATCATGACGACATCGGCATAAGAACCTTGACGTACTTGGTCTACGATCCGCATCTCTTTAGTTCCAGGAATGAGATGATCCACAAGTACCCCAAGTCTGCGACCCGGTTCTGGATCAAAATCATCGATGATGGCAACGAGATCATCTACCCCATGCATCGGTTCCACAACGACACCGACATGGCGTAAGTCATCTCCCCAGATCTTCTCCACGAGTTCAGCGTCGTGAGTTCCTTCAACAAAGATCCGGCTAGGCAGCGCTATCTTTGCTCCGCGACGCGGCCCTATCCGCGACCCAGAAGCTGTGCGCTGAACCGGGGTTGAGCTGCTCACCGGCGTCACCAATTCGACAAGGCGCCCATCGAGCAAGAAGCCCTTTCCCAGCGGGAAAGATCGAATCTTGCCATGGCGATCTTCCAGCACCACCATGCCATTTTCCCAGCGTGTGACAGCCCCACACCAACCGGTTAGTCCATCTTCGACAACCATTCCCACCGCCAACGGAGTCGGGGTGTGCTGCGGGGTTTTGGGCTTCTGCCATCCTGGTGCTAAAACATCTTGTCCATATCGATCCACCGCGCCAGGGTAGCGCGTCTAGTCCACAAGATCACGGATAACCGCGTCAGCGAGTAGGCGTCCAGCGTGAGTTAGCTGAAACCGATCACCAGTAACCTCACCTAAACCGGTCGCCACGATGTTTGCAATTCGCCCACGTTCGCTTGCTGACAGCACCTCTAGCGGTAGCCCTTGTGCGAGCCGTAATTCCAGCAGCACCCGCTCAACTCTTCGCTGTTCATCAGTCAAAGTTTCTCCCGCCAACCCGGGTGAGACTCGGTCTGCAAGTCGAGCAATATAGCTTCCGGGATGTTTCACATTCCACCAACGAAGTCCCCCGATATGGCTATGTGCGCCAGCGCCGTAGCCCCACCACGAGGCGCTACGCCAATAGGCGAGATTGTGATGGCATTCACCACCTGGCTTAGCCCAGTTTGAAGTTTCATAGTTCACAAAACCGTGGTCTGTCAGAATCGCTTCTGCTAGCTCGTACTTATCAGCAAGGTCATCGTCATCAGTCATTGGCAACTGGCCGCGACGAATTTGCGCAGCCAGTCGAGTTCCAGTTTCGACAATCAATGCATATGCCGAGACATGGTCGACGGCAGTTTCCACCACAGCTTCCAACGTCGCTTGCCAATCAGCCAGGCTCTCCCCTGGCGTGCCATAAATCAGATCAAGATTGAGATGGTCAAACCCTGCATCTTGCGCCCATCCCACTGCATCCAAAGCCCTCCTGGGGCTATGTGTACGCTCCAGCGTGGCAAGGACATGAGGTTTCAGCGATTGCAATCCCAACGACAGCCGCGTGTAACCAAGCTGACGCAGCCCTGCTAGGTAGGACGGCTCGACGCTTTCAGGATTAGCTTCTGTAGAAATCTCGGCTCCAGGCAACATTCCGAAGGTCTCTTCCAAGCTGATCAGCCAACGCTCATGCGCCGAAAGCGGGAGCAGCGACGGAGTACCACCTCCAACGAAAACTGTGCCAATACCACTGGGCCTACCCGCTAAAACCTCGCCCGAAAGAGCAATCTCAGCGGTCACTGCATCGATATAAGGCTCAACCAAGGAATCCGAACCCAACTCGCCAGGTGCATAGGTGTTGAAATCGCAATAGCCACACCGCGATGTACAAAATGGCACATGGAGGTAGGCAGATAGCGATCCGGTCGCTTCAGCAAGTGCCGTTGCTGGTAAACGCCCATCGCTATGCCAAGGCTCGCCGTGTGGAAGTGCTCCGCTCATAGTTCCCAGGCTAGTGGCACGATGGGGGTATGAGTTTC
>CAMQXE010000033.1 GCA_947038745.1 uncultured Propionibacteriaceae bacterium
AGACCCCGACCGTATTCGTCTTTGACTCAGCTAAAGATTCGATCTTTACCAGCGGCGATATGGGTGGCCCACAGGCAGTTATCACTGCGGCTGGGGGAAAGAACTCTAACGATGATGTGCATAACACGTGGACCACTGTGGGCTGGGAAAAGATCGCTAAGTCTCGCCCTGACGTGATCGTCTTTGTGGATTATCCAGGTCAGAGCTTCCAAGATAAGGTCGCGATCCTTAAATCCAACCCGGCAACGAAGGATCTTCCAGCGGTGCAGCAAAACCGATTCCTCAATCTGGCCTATGTGTCTTGGTGCTCTGGCCCGATGAATATTGATGCCGCTGAGGCTTTGCGGGTTCAGCTGGAGAGCTTTGGACTAATGCCCAAGTCAGAGATCAAACCAGCCTTTGATCTCGTGGCGCAGTCTGAGCAGTATCACGGATAAGCCGTAATCAGTATGTGGGGCAAGCCGTTTAGGCCTGCCCCACATACTGCATTATCGGTCACGACGATGAGCGGATTTTCTGCATGTTCTATCTATGACACAACGGCTATTAGCGGCCTAATCCCCACTAGACTCAGACACATGACTTATCACCTGATCCTGCTTCGCCACGGCGAGAGCGAATGGAATGCCAAGAACCTGTTCACCGGCTGGGTAGACGTCGATATCAACGACAAGGGTGTGGCCGAGGCCAAGCGTGGCGCTGAGCTGCTTAAGGCGGAGGGCTTGCTTCCTGACGTACTGCATACTTCTTTGCTGCGTCGCGCGATTCACACGGCTTACCTTGCCCTTGATGGCTGTGACCGTCACTGGATTCCGGTCAAGCGGAGCTGGCGGCTCAACGAGCGCCACTACGGCAAGCTTCAAGGCCTCAACAAGGCAGAGATCCGCGAGCAGTTTGGCGAGGATCAGTTCATGCAGTGGCGTCGTAGCTACGATGTCCCGCCGCCGCCGATTGATGTCGATAACGAGTTCTCGCAGTACAACGATGCCCGCTACGCCGATTTGGCTGAGACTGAGCGTCCGCTGACTGAATGCCTCCAGGACGTCGTTGTCCGTATGCTGCCTTACTGGGAATCAGAGATTATTCCCGATTTGCAGGAGGGCAAGACTGTTCTTGTGACGGCACACGGCAACTCATTGCGAGCTTTGGTCAAGCATCTCGATGGCATCTCTGACGATGACATTGCTGGGCTTAATATCCCGACAGGTATCCCGTTGTACTACGAACTCAATGACGATTTCACCCCGGTTGCTAAGGGTGGGCGTTATCTTGATCCGACGGCAGCAGCAGCGGCAATTGAAGCAGTAAAGAATCAGGGCAAGAAGTAGCGTGCTCTACACAATTCGAGGCGGCTCGTCGCAATATCTGATGAGCGCTGCCGGCCTTCTCGACGGCCAGCGCACCGTAATGGTGTCGCTGGCCGCCGATGCGGTTTTGCCTCGAATGCCCAAAATTGCTGCGGCTGAGCCTAGAGCGGCGCTGTATGGCTAGGCCTCATTCGCTGCAGAACCGTCCGGTTGCTTTTTTGCGCTACCGGGCGCGACGTATTGCCGCCAGCCGGTTCTACCGCTGGGGCCTTACTCTGGCAATGTTCGCGTGGTACAGCCTATTTTCGATCCGGCGACACTACGACATGTTCACCGCTGGCTATGACTTGGGTATCTTCCATCAAGTCATCTCTGCCTACTCCAAGTTCCAGGCGCCCATCGTGACGTTGAAGGGCCCGAACTACAACATCTTCGGGGACCATTTTCACCCCATCTTGGTGCTGCTGACTCCGCTGTACTGGATCTGGCATTCGCCAGTGATGTTGCTCCTTGCTCAAGCAGCATTGATCGCGTCCTCGATCCCGCTAGTGTTCAGCTTCGCCAAGCGACATTGGGGGACGAATGCTGCCGGATTATTGGCCTTTGGCTATGGGTTGGGTTGGCCAATTCAGAAGATGATCGAGTTCGATTTCCACGAAGTTTGCTTCGCGGTGCCGTTGCTCGCTCTTGCTATTGACGGTCTTGATACTAAGCGAGATCGTCGGCTCTTGATCGCCGGTATCTTGCTCCTCTTTGTACGCGAAGATATGGGCCTCATTGTCTTTCTTATCGGCTTCCTGCGGCTTTTTCGCAAGCCTCGACTTCCGGCTTGGGTCTTGATGATCTTGGGCCCGTTATTCCTCGTCGTGACAACAAAGTACCGGCTTTCAACCCGACGAAGACCTTTGCTTACTGGGATTACACCCAGCTTGGCCCGGATGCTCCCCATGCCGTTATGCGGATGTTAATCAACCCGTGGGTGCCTGCGACTCTCTGGTTCTGGCCGCCGATCAAACTGCTGACGCAGCTAATGTTCCTCGTGCCGTTACTGTTCTTATGCTTGCGTTCGCCCTATGTGATTTTGTCGTTTCCCTTCCTTGCGCAGCGGTTCTTCTCAGACCGACACCTACTGTGGTATCCGGCTTTTCACTACAATGCACCGATCTGGATTATCGTGACGTTGGCTGCCATTGATGGTGCTGAACGGATGCGAGATTCCACGCGAGCCTGGGCGCGCTGGTGGGGTAACCGTAGCCGCCATCTCACCGCTTGGTGGTGCGCGATTTTCATGCTCGTTGGGACGTGCGTCAGCTCTTATGCCTTCCCGCTTGGGCGTGCGGTAAAGCCTTCTTTTTGGCAGTATGACGAGCACCAATGGGACAAAATCTGGGTGTTGGCATATGTCACTCCCGGCACTTGCCTTGCAGCCGACGATCAGATGATTCCGCCCAAACTCGGCTCGAATGCAGTTCGCCAGGTTCACCCCGAGGATCGCTGGGCTGATTTTATTGTTTTAGATTTTGATCGGCCAGATCCCGGCTATCGCTTGCCTTCTACTGGGGCCAGCTACAACCTGGCGCTCGCGAATGGGTATCAACTCATTGCCCGGGCAGGTAGCGTCGTTCTTATGCGCCGGGATGACTATTTTGGGCCAACGTCAGGGTGTCGTCCTTAGGTTTGAAATACCGCTGACCCAAGTGCGATGGTGTTATGGCTAGGCTTGTGGCTAACACGAATGTGAGGATAACTAATGCGGCAGTGGCAGACGATTCGCGACTACAGCGATATCTTGTTTGAGCAGACCGGACGGATCGCAAAAATTACGATCAACCGTCCTGAAGTACACAATGCGTTTACCCCGCGCACGGTGACAGAACTGATTGATGCTTTCACTCGTGCTCGTGACGATGCCTCAATCGGTGTGATTGTTCTGACAGGTGCGGGGGATAAGGCATTCTGCTCTGGCGGAGATCAGTCAGTTCGTGGCAACGGTGGCTACGTTGGTGATGACGGTATTCCGCGGCTCAATGTCCTCGATCTTCAGCGGCTCATTCGGGTATTGCCTAAGCCTGTTGTCGCGATGGTGAAGGGCTGGTCCATCGGTGGCGGCAATGTCCTCCAGCTGGTGTGTGACCTCACCATCGCTGCTGATAACGCGATGTTTGGTCAGACTGGCCCCAAGGTCGGCTCCTTTGATGCTGGATATGGCTCTGGCTACCTCGCTCGGGTTGTGGGGCATAAGAAGGCCAAAGAGGTTTGGTTCATGTGTCGTCAGTACAGTGCGGCGGAAGCCTTGGAGATGGGTTGGATCAATACCGTCGTGCCGTTGGCGCAGGTCGAAGAAGAGACCTTGTCGTGGTGCGACGAGATGCTGACTAAATCGCCCACAGCCTTGCGGTTGATCAAGGCTGCGATGAATGCTGATACTGATGGCCTTGCGGGTATTCAGCAACTTGCTGGCGATGCCACGCTCATGTACTACACCATGGACGAAGCCAAGGAAGGTAAAAATGCCTTCCTCGAAAAGCGCACCCCAGATTTCGAGCAATTCCCAACTTTCCCGTGATGATGGAGCCGTGGCTACGTCGGCAAGCTCGGATCGTCCCTGGACGATTAGCTCTCGTTGGTGAAGGGCAGCGTTATACCTTCGCAGAGCTTGCCGATGAAGCTGCGCGGCGGGCAGCCCAACTTGCCCAGCATGATATGGCGTCGCAGCGGATTGGGATTCTTGCTGGCAATAGCGTCGATACCTATCTGTGGCTATTGGCGGGGCAGGAACTAGGCCTAGAACTAGTGCTGCTTAATTGGCGGCTCTCAGCCCAGGAATTGCAGCGCCAATACAGCGATGCGAAGTGTCCGCTCATACTTTGCGACGAGGAACGAGAAAGCCTCGCGCGGGCTATCGGCGCTGACGTCGTAACGTATGCACAACTTGCAGCGGTGCAGCCCCAAAAACCTGCTCAACTGATAGATAGGTTTGATCTAGATCGGGTTTGTACCATCTTGTACACCTCTGGGACTAGCGGTGCGGCTAAGGGCGTACAACATAGTTTTGGCAATCACTGGTGGTCCGCGATGGGATCGATGCTCAATCTCGGACTTGAACCAGACCGGGATGCATGGATATGTGCAGTTCCGCTATTTCATATCAGTGGTTTTGCCATCATGATGCGGAGCCTGATCTACGGGATTACGGTCTATCTACAGCCCCGGTTCGATCCAGCCGCGATGAATGATTTGCTACTCAGCGGCGCTGCAACAACAACGTCTGTCGTTCCGCAGATGCTCAACAGTTTGGTAGCTGATCTGGGGGTTCGGCGCTACCCAGAGACAGTCCGGGCAGTTCTTTTAGGCGGTGGATTCGTGGCAGAGGCTACGCTTGCACGCTGCGAAGATCAAGACATACCGGTAGTTTTTTCCTTTGGGATGACCGAAACCGCATCTCAGTGCATTGCCTTACCCAGCGCAGATAGACGTCGCAAAAGGGGCTCAGCGGGGCTTCCATTAGCGGGGATGGAAGTGCGCATTGGTGCAGGGGCAGCTCCAGGCGAAGTCGGTCCTATCGAGCTACGCGGGCCAAGTATCACCGTCGGTTATCTCAGTGAGTCCGAGGGGCGCACGATAGCTGTAGACGATGCAGGTTGGTTTACCACCGGAGACTTGGGTTATCTTGACGATGAAGGCTATCTCTACGTTGTTGCCCGGCTTAGCGATCTCATCATCAGCGGTGGAGAGAATATCTACCCAATAGAGATAGAGCGATGTCTACTAGAGCATCCGGGCGTGGCACAGGCTGCTGTGGTTGGGCGCCCGAGCGAGCAATGGGGGTATGTCCCCGTGGCCTACGTCGTACGTGATGATTTGGAACTTGACGGGGACGAGCTTCGTGAATATCTGCGCGGGCAACTGGCGCATTACAAAGTTCCAGCCGAGATCTACTGGTGCGCAGAGCTGGCGCGGACTGCGACGGGGAAGGTTGATAGGGCTCTGCTTGTGAATCAGGCCGCCGCCTCATCCCCAAGCTGACTAGGGTGAATAGCCCAGCTATTGGGAAACTACGCAATCGAAACATATCTATAGGGGATTGTCAAGGCCTTTTCTTGTAGGTAAGTGGCCTGTGGCTAGGGGAGACGGTACTGAGGTGACCCTGCCCGTGCTAAACTAGAGCTACGAAAGGGGCTATTAACGTGACCTACTCTGTTGGCGAAACCGTTGTCTACCCGAACCATGGCGCTGCCGTAATTGAGGCGCTCGAAACCCGCAAGATCAAGGGGGTTGATGAGCTTTATCTGGTACTTCGTATCGTGGGTCAAAATGACCTCGTGGTGCGTGCGCCAGCCAAGAACCTTGACCTCATTGGGGTCCGCGACATCGTTGATGAGCAGGGCCTTGAGCGCGTTTTCAGCGTGCTGCGTGCGCCGGTTGTCGAAGAACCGACCAACTGGTCGCGTCGCTACAAGGCGAACATGGAAAAGCTCCACTCCGGTAACGTCATCAAGGTTGCCGAAGTTGTGCGTGACCTTTGGCGTCGGGACAAGACCCGTGGCCTATCTGCTGGTGAGAAACGCATGCTTTCCAAAGCGCGCCAGATCCTCGTGTCCGAGTTGGCTCTTGCTGAGCGAGTCGAAGAGGACAAGGCAGAAACGATGCTAGATGAGGTTCTTGCCTCCTAGCGCTAGTCTTAACACATGACAAAAGAGCCGGTTGCAGCCATCGTGGTAGCGGCCGGCTCTGGCGTTCGTCTTGGGGGCTCAACAGCCGGCGGTATCGGGCCCAAGGCGCTGCGCACGGTACAAGGGAAAACCTTAGTTGCCAGGAGCGTCGCCGCAATGGCCGCAGGCGGTGCAACTTTTGCCGTCGTCGTGATGCCGGTGGGGGCCAGAGAGCAATTTGAGCGGGTACTTGCAGACGCGCCGATACCGGTGACGTTGGTTGAGGGTGGCGCGACCCGTCAAGAATCGGTGTATCGCGGGATCACAGCGCTGACACCATCCCCCTGCCACATCGTGCTGATCCATGATGCAGCGCGCCCGTTGGTACCTGCAAGCGTTGTAACAGAAGTCATCGACACAATTCGATCTGGGGCGAAAGCCGCGATTCCGGTAGTGCCGCTGGCTGATTCTATTCGCTGCCTTGATGAGCAAGGTTCTGTAGTTGTGAACCGGGATCAGTTACGTGCAGTGCAGACCCCTCAAGGTTTTGATCTGCATACGTTAATCAAGGCTCATGAAGCTGCGGTGGGGCAGGAATACACCGATGATGCGGCGGTTTGCGAAGCGTATGGGGCCAACGTCGTTCTTGTTCCTGGTAGCAGACGTAGCTTAAAGATCACCGATCCCGCTGACTTCGCGTTTGCGGAAGCACTTTTGGAGGACGGCCATGAGGATTGGTAATGGTGTCGATGTGCATCAGCTTGTCGCTGGTGTGCCAATGTATTGCTGCGGCTTGTTTTTTCCAGAGGAAACAGCCGGTCTTTCAGGACATTCTGATGGAGACGTCGCGTGTCACGCGATCTGTGACGCGCTCCTAGCTGCAGCGGGCTTGGGCGATTTGGGTTCTAATTTTGGTACCAGCGAACCTGAATGGAAGGGCGCTAGCGGTATTGCGTTCGTCACGGAAACAGCCCGTCGAGTTCGAGCGGCAGGATTCAAGATCGGCAACGTCTCGGTGCAACTAGTGGGTAATCGCCCTCGGCTTGCAGCGCGCCGGCTCGAAGCAGAGCAGGTATTGAGCCAAGCTCTAGGCGCGCCGGTGAGCGTCGGCGCGACAACGACCGATGGTCTTGGGCTCACTGGTCGAGGTGAGGGAGTGGCTGCATTAGCAGTTGCATTGCTCACTGATGACGCTAGTTAACCTCGCTACTAGCTACGTTCCACGAGTTACAGGCCCCAAGGGTGGAGCCATTACCGCCAATATCGAGACCTTTCGTACCCCAGTTTTGCCGTGATGCGCCGCTGCCATGATCAGCAACGAATCCAGCTTTTCCGCTGAGCACATCATCGCCGAAGCTGTAGTAGGCCTCTTTGAAGGAAGCAATTGTGGCTTCGTCAAATCCTTGGCTCGTGGCGATAGCTTGGAGGAAAGCTCCAGAGAAGCAGTCGGCCTGTGCCTCTGAACGACGGCTGAGCAACATAGCGTCATCTTCATTCGTGGTCTGCTTGAGGATCCGGTTACGAGCGCTCAAAATACCTGACCGACCTTGGACTGCATGGCCAAACTCGTGAGCCAAAATTACTTCAACGATCCAGGACTTAGTTGAGATCGAATTGGGTAATGCATCAGCAAGATCGGTAGCGTAGTAGAACTGCTGGTTGGTCATGCAGTAGAAAGCGTTATGAGTTTCTTCCTTGCCGCATGGCGTCTGAATTGGTTGATTATAAACGGTCACTGCGGGGCGGGGGAGCGTATAACCGGCGTCAGTAACAGGAACGGACCATACCTTCATAAGACAGGCAATAAAGTCATTCATTGCTGTCTCTTGTTCAGGGATACTGGCGTGAGGATTAACAGGCTGTAATTCGCAGCGCACATTGGTCAAAGGCTGTTGCGCATAGAGGGTATTGTCGGTGAGCCAGCTATCTATTTGGCCGCTAGTTGGTATCGGTGGGTAGGGCGGGTTGGTATCAATATCTGGGGCAGTGTAATCGTCATTTTGGTAGCCGCTGCTACTACTGCCACTACCACTATTACCGCTGCTTGTTGTGTGCCTGCTACCGGTTGAACTGGTCAAAGAAGCGAGCGCCACGATCATCGTCAGTAGAACTAAGCTCACGGCCAAAATGCCGATAAATACGATAAATAGGGGGCTTTTCTTTGGCTTCGGCGCAGGATAGGCCTGGGGATATCCGAAAGGCCCAGGGCGGGCTTGCCCATAGGGAGAAGTTCCATAGCCTGGATAATTTTGGGGGGTTCCCGGATAGCTGACGGGAGCTCCGGAGTAGGCCTGCTGTTGTCCGTAAGCCTGTTGTCCGTAATCCGGTTGTCCGTAGACCTGCTGTCCGTAGTATGGCTGCTGCTGTACCGGCATGGGCATCTGTACTTGGGCCTGTGAGCCGTAGCCGTTCCAAGGAGTTCGCGGCTGTTGCCAGGCAGGCAGCTGTGCAGGTTGCTGTTGCCCCCAGTGCTGGTTCGGTTGATTTCCCCATGGTGATTGCGTCACGGTATGAGCCTAGCCTGTGAAAGGGTTATCCCAGATCAGTGGTAGTCATTACCTCCCAGATAGATTGATAGGTATGGCAGGATTGCAGTGAAATCATGAGAAAAGGAAAAGCCTGTGACGATTGCTAGTCAGCCATCATGCCGACGACCTGCAGTGCTATGCGCTGTGGCCTCGTTCCTGCTGTTACTGATGAGCCTAGTAAATATTCCACATGCAGCGGCAGCGCAAAGCGCGAGTAGCGTCATCGCTGATGTTGTGATCAATGAGAACGGGTCGCTCCAGGTAACGGAGACGCTCATATTCTCTGAGCCTCTCACAGGAGAAATCACACAAAAGCTGCTGACGACCAAGCTGACGAGCAAAGACTCAGATCGTCGCTATCACTACACCATCAGCAATATCGCAGCCCAAGGTGGGCAACTGAGCACCGCATCGCAAGACGATAGCCAGATCATTACTATCGCTGCATCTGGGGCAACAAAAATCACGGTGAGCTATACCGTCGTTGGTGCGACATATACCAATGCTGATGGCACAGTGACCGCACAATGGTCACCGATACAAGGTTTTTCCTTCCCCATTGACGATGCTCGGGTGCAGGCGCGAATTCCTGAGCGATTTATGGAATTGGAATGTCACGCAGGCAGCATTGCTGCACCGCGAGTGTGTAAGGCCATGATCGGCGGACAAGCTGGACATGATTTTCCAGAGTTTCGTGATGGCCCGCTGGGCAGCGAAGAAATGCTAGATATCCGGGTACGTTTCCCGGAAAAACTTGTTGCTGATACTGCAAAAGTCAGCCAAGACTGGTCGCTGGATCGAGCATTTAACACTTCTGGGTGGCCTCTAGGATCAGCACTCCTGGCTGCTCTTGCTGGTGGTCTTGGTTTGTGGTGGTTGGCCCGCAAGGCCGGGCATGATGCCGGTTTCCAAACACCAACTCGGATCGCTGACTTTGTTCCAGTGGGTTTGGGGTCAAGCGAGTTCGTTGTAGTAGAGCAAATTCGCCCGGGGCAAGCCGGTACGTTATCCGATGAGCTAGTCAATCCCATTGACATCACAGCAACAGTCGTTGATCTAGCCCAGCGCGGGCATCTTCTCATCACTGAGCTACCGCGTGAAGGGGCTCATGGAGCA
>CAMQXE010000034.1 GCA_947038745.1 uncultured Propionibacteriaceae bacterium
TCCTGAGCTGGCCGCTGAACTCGACCGCATCGCTAAGGCTAATGGTGTCTCCATCATCGGCACCGGCGTGAACCCTGGCCTGTCCATGGACACCCTGGTCGTCATGCTGACCGCAGGCTGCCACGAGGTCACTTCAATCGAAGCTGAGCGCGTCAATGACCTGTCGCCGTATGGCCCGACTGTTATGCGCACCCAGGGCGTTGGCCTGTCCGTTGAAGAGTTTGAGAAGGGCGTCGCCGATGGTTCGGTAGACGGTCACATCGGTTTCCCGGAATCAGCCAAGATGATCTCAGACGCGCTCGGTCTGGGCGTTGATCGTATTGAGCAGAAGCGCGAGCCGATCGTCTCCACCGTGCGTCGTGAGACCCCACACATCGTGGTCGAGCCGGGCATGGTTGCCGGCTGCAAGCAGACCCTTCTGGGCTACCGTGGCGACGAGGTCGTCCTCACCCTGATCCACCCCCAGCAGGTACTTCCTGAGCTTGAGGGCCAGGGCACGGGTGACTACATCAAGATTCACGGCACCCCAGAGCTGTCCATGGCGATCACCCCGGAGTACGCCGGTGGCGTCGCCACTAAGGGCATCGCTGTGAACTGCATCCCGCGCATCGTTGAGGCGACGCCGGGCCTGAAGAACATGCTCGACATTCCGGTTCCTGGCGCGCTCATGGGTGAGTCCGCCTACAGCCGTCGCGTTTAGCTAGGTCTTACCGCTGGGGGTTCGGGATTCTTTCGAGCCCCCAGCACTCTACCCAGATGGTCTGCCCCGGTAGCGGGGTGCGTTACCTGGGCAGGTACGATCCACAAGGAGGTATGCCATGGAAAGCCAACAGGTTATTACTGCCGGCACCTGGGTTGAGGTTCAGCGAGTGCTCCTACAGCCGGAGCAGCGTTCGTCGGCCCTGCCGGAAGAGACTCGCACGTGTCCTTACGTGTTACGCATGTCTGGGTTCTTGCGCAATGATGCCCAGATAGGTGATCAGGTCACGATCTCGTCGATGATCGGTCACGAACATACAGGTGAACTTATCACCGTCAATCCGTCGTATGCACACACTTTCGGCGCTACTGTGCCCGAACTGTTGCCTATCGGTTTGGGCGACGATCCGTCGCTGCCCGCATTCACGAGGGAGGCGTAAACAATGGCCAAGGACATGTCCTATGACGCTGTGATGGGCCGCAAGGTCGAAATCATGAAGACCGCGCTCGGCATCGATTACGACACCTACGAACTCACCCCGCTTGCGTTCGATTACGACCGAATGATGGCCGATACGGGCTACACCATTGATCGTATTGCGGAGATTCAAGGTCAAACCAAGGTGGGAAATACCCCGCTTTTGGAGCTGACGAACCTCACAGCTGCTGTGCGAGCGATTGCCGGGCCAGGCAAGGGTGCAACGATTCTGGTCAAGGACGAAGCAATGAACGCTTCGGGCTCATTCAAAGCCCGTCGCGCTTCGGTGTCGTGCTATGAAGCCAAAGAACGCGGCTACGCTGGCGTAGCAACCGCAACGTCGGGTAACTACGGTGCTGGCGTTGCAAGCCAGGCGGCAATGCGTCGCCTCAAGTGCATCGTGTTGCAGGAAGTCTTTGACTCCCGCTTCGTGGGGCAGCCAGAGATCGTCGAAAAGTCGCGTGCCTGCGAGGCATATGGCGCTGAGGTGCAGCGGCTTTCGGTAGGCCCGGAGCTGTTCTACCAGATGCTCGTCACGCTAGAGCAGACGGGCTTCTTCAACGCCTCGCTCTACACGCCTTTCGGTATCCGGGGAGTTGAGACGCTAGGTGCTGAGGTTGCTGATCAGTGCATGGCTAAGTACGGCAAACACCCGGATGTTGTTGTCGTGACCAATGCCGGTGGTGGCAACCTCACTGGTACGGCACGCGGTCTTCAAGCTCGCGGCGCGAACTCCAAGATCGTGGCCTGCTCGGTTGATCTTTCCGGCTTGCATATGGCGTCGGATATTGACTTCAACCGTAAGTCATTCACAACCGGACACACCGGCTTTGGCGTACCTTTTGCGGTTCAGCCAGACCGTTCTGATGTTCCCCGGAATGCGGCCCGTGCGCTGCGTTACCTTGACGAGTACCACTTGGTGACCCAGGGTGAGGTGTTCTACATCACCGAGCTGCTCACCAAGCTCGAAGGTATCGAGCGAGGCCCAGCGGGCAATACGTCATTGACGAGTGCTGTGGCTATGGCTGCGCAAATGAATGATGATGAAATTATTGTGGTGCAGGAAACCGAATACACCGGTGCCGGTAAGCATCACAACATGCAGTTGGCGTTTGCGCGTGCCAACGGCATTGACGTTCGTCGCGGTGACCCCGCTGGCAACGTTCCGGGTAAGACGATTGTCATTCCGGAGCAGCTCGGTCAGGTTACGGGTAAGCCACAAGATATCGAGCGTCTACGTAAGTCTTACGTAAAGAATGCGCTAAAGACCCTTGCTTACAAGGAATGGACGGACGTCGACGTGGACTATGTCGCGGCCGAAACGCACACCAATGCCGACTGGGTTCGCCAGACGGCATCCGAACTCGCAACCGTGGAGGGGTAACGAGTCATGACTGATGACCGTATCGAGCGTATTGAGGGGCATATTGCTGAGCTGAACAAGCTCGACGATGCCACCCTCAAGGCGCGTTTCTGGGAGTTGTGTGAGCAGATGATGACGCCTGTCGTTGATCTGGCTCGCACCCACACAAGCCCATCGATTGAGCGTTCAGTGCTCCTTCGTATGGGGGTCGATTCCATTTCGACTCATGGTGTTGTGGACAAGATCTACGAAGCCGGGCTGCTGGGCAAAGGCGCAGGACACTGCGTACTCAAGCTCATGCATGACCGCAACATGGATGTCCGCACCGCTGCACAGCTCATTCTTGATGACCCGTCGGTTCTCGACGGCTTGTTTGGGGAGGCGAAGTAAATGGAACTCAAACCAAACGAGAAGCTCGACATCGATAACTTGATGGAAGATCTCGAGAACTACCACCCGCGTCGCAAGGGCTGGACGTGGCGTGAAGTTCCCGAAGAAGGCGTCGATATGGGCCCCTTCCACTTCCGCGATATGGCAGTTCCGCTGAAGAACTCCATCGGCTTGCCAGCCTCCAAGTACTTTGAGGGCATTGATCCGCAGCCGCAGCCGGTTGTCACCACGGAAATCGCCTCGGGCCGTTTCGAGGATGACATCCGTCGTATGCGTATGGCTGCATGGCATGGCGCGGACCACCTCATGGTGATTCGTACCACGGGCCAGTCGCATATCGATGGCTTGATTGAGGGCACCCCTGAGGGAATCGGCGGTGTCCCGATCACCCGTAAGCAGATTCGTGCATCGCGTAAGGCCTGCGACATCATTGAGGATGAGGTCGGTCGTCCGATCAACTTCCACTCCTACGTCTCCGGTGTTGCTGGCCCCGAGGTCGCAGTGCTGTTCACCGAAGAGGGCATCAACGGTGCACACCAGGACCCGCAGTACAACGTTTTGTACCGCAACGTGAACATGATCCGCTCCTTCGTCGATGCTGCTGAAGCCAAGACAGTGATGACCGCTGGTGGCATTTTCCAGATCGACGGCGCGCACAACGCTAACGCCACCGCGAAGGCTGGCTGGCTGGTTATGCCCGAGCTCATGGTGCAGCACGGCATTAACTCGATCTTCTCCAAGATGGTCGGAATGCCGCAGGAGCTTATCGGTTTGTCGACGGTTCCCCCGAACTCGCCGCCAGCTCCGAAGCTCTGGTACGACTTGCCTTACGCCGTCGCTTTGCGCGATTTCTTCAGCGAGTACAAGTTCCGCGCTCAGCAGAACACCCGCTACATCGAGGCGTCGATTGAAGAGGCTGTTCGTACCCACACCATCGATACGCTGATCTCGATGCTGACAAAGGCTGATATTCAGTCCACCATTACCCCGGATGAAGGCCGCAACGTTCCGTGGCACTACAACAACATCCGTGGTGTGCAGACGGTCAAGCAGACCTGGGCTGGCCTTGACGGCATCAAGGAACTGCTGACGCTGAACTTTGATGGCCCGTTGGGCGAGATGGTTCGCGACATCAAGGTTCGTGCAGTTGCCTTCCTTGAAGAGGCCATTGAAAAGGGCGGCTACTTTGCTGCTGTCGAGCAGGGCTTCTTCGTTGATTCGGCCAAGTACCCGCAGCGTAATGGCGACGGCATCGCCCGCGATCCGCAAGGTGGCGTCGGTGCTGATTCGATCGTCGAGCGCGATGCGGATTACTTCGCTCCGGTTTCGGCGCACTTCGGTAACTCCACGATCCCGGCTTGGGTCAAGGAGTGGAAGGGCGATATCAGCAATGCTTGGGAGGCCATTGATGGCGATACTTTGCACTGCCCGAACAAGATTGTCTTCATCGATGAGCTTGATCCGTCCGACTCGGCATTGGCGCGTCTGGAGAAGACCAAGCCTTACCGTAAGGGCGGCTCGCTGATCCGTCCCGAGGTTGAATCGGCTGGCGATGGTTGGGTCAATATCCAGCTATTCGTGCCTGAAACTGTCGATGTCGCAGAGGTCTACGCGGTTGAAATGGCTAAGAAGCTCGGGCTTTCCGATCCTGAGGTCATTAACCGTGAGGCAATGCATCAGGCTGAGGGCACCTTCGTTGAGGTCAAGGGCAAGGTCACGTTCGATATTGAGCGCGACTCGCTGGAGATCCCGGAGAAGGTTCAGCTTCTGCCCGAAGAGGAGCTGCGCGAAGCAGTCAAGAAGATCGGTCTGCATGTCGTCGCCGGTACTGTCGGCGAAGATGAGCACTCGGTCGGTATGCGCGAGATCATCGATATCAAGCATGGTGGTGTCGAGAAGTACGGTGTGAAATACACCTACCTCGGTACCTCGGTGTCGATTGAGAAGATGATCGATGCCGCTATCGAAACGGGTTCGCAGGCCATCCTCATCTCTACGGTAATCTCTCACAACGATGTTCACCGTACGATGATGAAGAAGCTCAACGATCTTTGCATTGAGAAGGGCGTTCGTGATCAACTCGTCCTCATCGCTGGCGGTACTCAGGTGAACCCTGGCATGGCTGCCGAGACGGGCCTGGACGCGACTTTCGGTCGTGGTACCAAGGGCATTCACGTTGTTGATGCCATGGTCAAGAAGCTCCGGGAGCGTGGCGAAGTTTAAGGTAGAGCTAAAGGCGGGTGCCCCAGATTCTGGGGCACCCGCCTTTGTTTTTTATGGAGTTGTTGTCCCTCACCGCCCGGTTTGAGGCGTTCAGAGGTGTGAAAGGCCCGATTTGGGGGCTTTTCTGGGCGGTGAGGAACTATGTGAGGCCAAGCTGGCTGGCCACTTCGGGCCCGCCGATGGTGCGCACCATCGACTCATCCCCAACGACAATGAGCCGATCAGTGGCACGAGATAGCCCGACATAGAGCAGCCGTTCAGCTCGTTCCCGGTCAATAGCGGTACCAAGATTCACGCACAAGACCACGGCGCGGCGTTCTAAGCCCTTAAATCCAGCAACGTGGGAGTAGAAAATGTCATCGCCACTGGCAAACTCTTCCCAGTAACCGGCATAACCCAGGTTCTCTTGCCGCTCCAACTGAACCGGATGGCGGCGTCCCATCGTGATGAGGGCAATGTCATTGGCCTGCCAGCCTTCAGCAAAGAGAGCATCAACCTGATCATCGGCAACACCAATCGCGTTCTCAACACTGCAATCGACAAAGGTGACGTCAGGCCCAGTATCACCACGTAGATCCATCTTGGGAGCGAGCGGGGCGAAGGTTTTGGCGATCTGCTGAGTATTGCGCAGGCAATGGTCCAAGACTAGTGGGACTAATGCGATAGGTGGACGCCCGGAGCGAGAGAATATTTCCTGGCGTTCATCGGTATAACAGAATAGGCCGCTGTGATCTTCGTCGCGTAGACAGCCCATGACAGCATCCCACCAGGTATCGGCGAAGTCTTGGGCTTCATCGACGATGATGGCATCGAATTTCTGCCCATCGCTGAGTTCGGCGGCGCGTGCAGCCATTAAAGCGGGCAGTTCTCGTTCCCAGAACTCAGAATCGTCGCGGCCCTTCATGGGGATACCCCAACTGCTGCCAAGTTGTTCAAAAGTACCGACGAAGGCGGGTTGTTTCTTTCGCTGGCCCGTCAGTAAGGATTGGCTCAACGTATGCGCCAGGCCATACGAGTAGCACAGAACTGCGACCCGCTGGCGCTGACCCCAGCGCCCGCTGGCAAGGTCTTTTGCTTGCTGGATCGCCATTACTGTTTTTCCTGAGCCAGCTCCTCCGCGTACTTCGATGCGGTTCAGTAAGCGTGTTACTTCGAGTAGCTTTGCCTGTTCCAGAGTGAGTCGCTGGGCTCGTTCTGCCCGGTCTTGGGCAATCGCGGTAACGTCGCGGGCAGGTAAGAATCGGCCTTGGAGGATTTCAGCAATGAGTTCAATATCGTCTTTGGTTGGTATAGCTGCATCAGTTTTATGCAGGGAAGTGGTGTCCCAGATTCGTTGCCCCAGTTGAGATAGATCGCTGGCTCCAGTTATTTGCCAAGTGGGGCAGTTTGGGGCAGAGAAATTGGGATCGAGCGTAGTTCGTGTTAAGACGACATGGTGCTGCCAGCGCACCGTTTTCTTTGGCCAGCGCGGGTCAGAGGTGACGTAATTGCGAATGGCATACTTCGCTGTCAGAGCCTGCTCTAGTGGGTCGATGTGCTGAGCAACGCCATCGCGATTGATATGCCAACCGCCATCGTCATGCCAGACATGGCTACCTTTGACTTCAATCACGACGATTCCAGAGTCTGGCATGAGTGCGATGAGATCTGCTTCGTAATCTTTGTCTGGTCCGTTGAGGCGGAAGTTGGCAAGCACGATAGCGCCGTCAGGAAGTTGCCGTACCAGGTGGTCGTAGGCGGTCTTCTCGCTGGCATTGACAAAGTGTGGGTAGGAATAGGTGCGTGCAACCATGTGGGGCTCCTTCACGTTTCCTTGTAACTCATAGTCTGCCTGACCATTGGGGCAAGGAATAGGCAGGGTCAATGATTGTGGCAAGAGCCGTGTGCAAGCTGTTTTGCTTTTGGGACGGGTGGATAGTCTTGGACGTATGACCTCGCTGCGCTTTGATACTCTCACTGTCCTCAATGACGATGCCCTCCGTGGCGACATTCTCGCCATGTGGAAGGCAAATACTGAGCAGGGTGCGGCGGTTGGTGCAAACCCCGGTGACCCTGATACGCGCTATGTCGAGATGTTGGCCGGGCACGAAGAGTCGATGGCACAAGGGCGTGGCTGGCTTCATACTATGAGTGATCAAACCACGGGAGAACTGCTTGGTTTTGCCTGGTGGATTCGCGGTGAAGCGCATGGGGCAATGCATATCGCGACAATTAAGCGGCTCCAGATCGCGCCACAGCACCAAGGTGAAGGCCTAGGTAAGGCCTTGATGGATTTCCTTCACACTCCACAGGTGCTAGCAGGAATGGGCGAAGGTCTGGATTTCCTTCACCTACAATTCCGGGCGGGTAATGGCTTGGGTGATTGGTACGGCTCCTATGGCTACGAACTCAATGTCAGGTGGGACGTGATCCGCAAGCTCGACGATGGTCGTTGGGGTGGATGGGGCGAGATGATCCGTCGCGTTGATGGGCTACCGTTGCCGCAATTTCAGGCTTAAGTCGTAAACATAGGAAGAACCTGAATGAGCGACATACGGTTTGGGTCTTACGACTAGGATCAGCTTTATGGCCCAGTACGATGTCATTACGATTGAAGTTGGTTCGACGATCACCAAGGTAAACGGTTTTGCCTTGGTCGATGGTGCGTTCTCCGGTGTTGCGCAGGGCTTTGCCCCGACCTCGGTTGCGCAAGGAGATGTGGGTATTGGCGTCAATGCGGCACTTACTGAGGCAGGTATCGACGTTGCATCTGTAGACCCCGATCAGGTTTTTGTGAACTCCTCTGCGGCTGGCGGCTTGCGGATGACAGTCCACGGACTTACTCCATCGATGACGGCGCGCGCTGCGCGTGAAGCCAGTCTCGGTGCTGGTGGTCTGGTGAAGCTCGTCACCGCCGGCGAGCTATCCCGTTACGACCTCCAAGATATCCGCGAGATCAACCCCAATATTGTGTTGCTTGCGGGGGGCGTGGATTTTGGGGAAAAGAACACCACGCTTAAGAATGCTGAGACTCTGGCATCGCTGCATCTCAACGACGGCTTCATGGACGTGCCATTTATCTATGCGGGCAATGTCGCGCTTCGACGCCATATCCAGTCGATTTTCGATGATGCAGAGCTAGAACTCATGGTCGCCGACAATGTGTTCCCCGAGGTCGATCAACTCAATGTGGAGCCGCTACGGCTGCTCATCCATGAGGTATTTAATCGGCACATCATTCATGCTGCGGGTATGGCTGCGCTGGCTGAGCTCACCACGCATGGCATTCTCCCTACCCCCGGTGCAGTGCTTAAGGGAGCAGAGCTATTCGCTGAGGCGATGGGTGATGTTCTCGTTTTTGACGTCGGTGGTGCGACGACCGATATCCATTCAGTTTCTGATGGCTCTTTGGAGTTCATGAAACTTACTGTTGATCCTGAGCCTCGTGCTAAGCGCACCGTTGAAGGTGACTTGGGCGTTTACGTCAATGCGCACAACATCATGGAGTCGTTCGGCTCACCAGAATGGGCCGAGAAGATGGACGATCTGGCCGCCATGCCCTCCACGGAACAAGAGCAGCAACTCACGAGCTGGTTGTGCGAGCGGGCCGTTGAGCAGGGAATCCGGCGCCACGCTGGTGCTTTGGTGGATCTATTTACCCCTAGCGGTAAGAAGCAGATCGTGCGCGGTAAGGACCTCACAGCGGTGCAATGGGTGATTGCAACTGGTGGTGCGCTTACCCGGGTTCCTGGTGGCCGCGACATTTTGGCAGACGTCTGCACCGGCCCAGGCAAGTACCTTTTCCCTGAGTCTTCGGCCAAGGTCCTCATTGACCGGAACTACTTGTTCAGCGCACTTGGCACATTGGCGCAGAGCTACCCCGATGAGGTGCAAGAAACCTTCCGCCGCTGGGTAGCTAAGGACGGCGCCGAGCAGGGTTAAAAAACCAAAAGGATGGCCCAGCCGGGCTGACCTCTTGACGGCCTCGGTAGTCTGGCCGCATGATCACTCCTCGCCTTGAGATTTATCCTGATCGCATTGCCCAGAATGCTCGTGCAATTGGCGATCTTGTTCACGGTCATGGCGCCCAGCTTGCGGGCGTCGGCAAAGTGCTGTGCGCACACCCAGCAGCCGTTAAGGGTCTGCTGGCTGGTGGCGTCGATATGTACGCTGATAGCCGTATCGATAACCTTCGCGCGGTTCGGGAATCCGGTGTCACTGTGCCGCTGTTGTTGCTGCGCTTGCCGGAGCTGTCGCGGATCGAAGATACGGTGCGCTACTCAGATCTATGTTTAGTCTCGGAGCTTGCGACTATGTCGGCGCTGGCGGTTGAGGCAACGAAGCAGGGCAAACGCTATGGCGTGATCTGTATGGTTGATCTTGGGGACCTTCGTGAAGGCGTCTGGGACGAGCGAATCATC
>CAMQXE010000035.1 GCA_947038745.1 uncultured Propionibacteriaceae bacterium
TCTTTAATAACTGGAACGAGATTGGCATCCGACAACCGTGACTTTGCTGCCTCGGCGGGATAGCCTTTTACCGCTGGGACCGAAACCTGCGTCGGCTGTTTCGGGTGCTGCTTCTGGTAGATGGTGTACCCAGCCCAACCAAGCAAAGCCATGACGAGAAGAACAGCCAACGTCGCAATGATCGGAGCCAGGGCTGATTTTTTCTTCTTCGGCTCTCTAGGCAAAGCTCTCTGAGGCATCGTCGAAGTGACAGCAGCAGCATCTTGCACCGGCAGGGGTGTGGTCGTCTCCACCGGTGAAAGTATCTGAGTCGGGGTGCTCTCAAAAGCCACCGGAATAACAGCAGTAACACTTTCCCCAGCCCGGAGCCGAGCAAGATCTTCACGCATCTCGAGCGCTGAGGAATAGCGCTCGTCAGGACTCTTAGCAAGAGCCTTCAAAACGATTTGGTCCATATCCGCAGTAATCTCAGGATTACCGTCGGCTATCTTGCTGGGGGCAGTCGGAGTTTCACGTACATGTTGATACGCCACACTTACCGGGGACTCCCCGATAAATGGGGGCCGACCGGTGAGCAGCTCATAGAGCAGACAGCCAGCAGAGTACACGTCAGAGCGAGCATCGACTGTTTCTCCACGAGCCTGCTCGGGGGATAGATACTGGGCAGTTCCAATAACTGCAGCAGTTTGTGTCATCGATGCGGCAGTATCGGAGACCGCGCGAGCAATGCCAAAGTCCATGACCTTGACCTGACCGGCCTTAGTCAGCATGACGTTAGCCGGTTTAATGTCGCGGTGAATGATGCCAGCCTTGTGGCTGTACTGCAGAGCGTCCAAGACGCCCTGGGTCATCTCGAATGCACGATCAGGCATAATCTTGTGCTCTTCGCGCAGCACATCACGCAACGTGGGCCCATCGACGTATTCCATAACGATGTACGGAATCTCAAGGTCATCTTTATGTGAGACCCCGGTGTCATACACACTGACGATATTGGGATGGTTAAGGCCAGCGGCTGCCTGAGCTTCGCGGCGGAACCGGGCCTGGAACGTCGAATCTCCAGCAAGCTCCGTGCGAAGTTGCTTAATCGCTACAGTACGGCCAAGCCGCTCGTCATAGGCGCGACGAACCTCGGCCATGCCCCCGCGGCCCAGCACTTCAGCAAGCTGATAGCGGCCACCGAGCAAAGGCTGCTCTTGCGTCATCGCATTGTTCCTTTCTTGACGATCGTTTCCATTGTGCCTAACTCGCCTGAGTGTTTCCTGAGGTTCCTGATTACTGTAGTGCTGCTTTAAGGACTGCTTGGGCAACCGGAGTGGCCTGAGTTGATACCCCAAGCGTGCCGTTTGCGGCAGCCCCGGGGCCATCTTCAATAAAAACTGCAACAACGACTTGGGCATTTTGGGCAGGCCCGTACGCGACAATCCAGCCGTAAGGATGTTCTGCATCATGCTGAGCAGTACCAGTCTTGGCCGCCAGCGCGACATTGCCAAAACTCAGATTCTGAGAGATTCCCTTCTCGACGACATTACGCATCATCTGCTGCATTTTCTTGGCATTGGCAGAGCTGAGAGGAGTACCAATGACCTGAGGCTTAGTCGTAGACAACACATTAAGGTTCGGGCCACGTACGGTTTGGACTAAATATGGCTGCATTAGCTTGCCATCATTGGCAATAGCAGCCCCCACCATTGCCATCTGCAAAGGCGAGGTTTTCACGTCAAATTGGCCAATAGCAGATTGCGCTAGCTGTGCCTGATTCATGCCTGTTGGATAGGCTGAGGCGGCTCCTCCGCCAAGATCAGGTAGCGGCCTGCTGCCAAAACCAAACTTTGCTGCCTGCTCAGCAATTTTTTCCTGACCTACCTGCATACCAAGATTGGCAAATGCGGTGTTGCAGGATAATTGCAAAGCCCGATCCATGGAGAGCTGCCCGTCGCACTGGCTAGAGACGTTCGGTAGATAGACGTTGGTCCCGGGCAACTGCAACTGAGCAGGAGTATCGAGCAAGGTATCTGGTTGGGCGACCCCTTGCTCTAACGCTGCGGCAGCAACAACCAGCTTGAATGTCGAACCCGGAGGATAAAGCTCGTTCGTCGCCCGGTTAAGCATGGAGCCTTCGGTATCGGCTGTAGCTGCTCCCCAAGCACCTTGAGCCGATGAAAGATCATGGGTGGCAATAGCGTTCGGGTCGTAGCTGGGAGTAGAAACCATCGCCAAGATGGCGCCAGTTTGAGGATTGAGCGCAACCACCGCGCCCTTGTTGCTGCCCAGTGCTTGATAGGCGGCTTGCTGCAACTTGGGATTAATCGTCGTTTCGATGGTTGCACCTTTAGCGGGCTTACCCGTTAAAGCGTCTTGCATCCGTTGAATAGCAAGAGAATCAGCGGTTCCTGCCAGCTCGGCATCGTAGCTTTGCTCTAACGCTGACGTGCCATAGGAGTAGGCATAGAACCCGGTAATCGGAGCGTAAAGCGGGCCATTTGGGTAGGTGCGCTGGTACTTGTAGACGTCATTGCTGGGGCTGCTGTAAGCCAACTGCGTCTGCCCAGCCATGATCGCACCACGGTCGCGGGCGAACTGTTCAATCTGAACCCGGCGATTGTAAGGATTGGTAATGAGGAAATGGTGACGGAAAATGAATGAATAGCTCATATTGACCAGCAAGAGGGCCAGCAACAAAGCACAGAACTTCCACATCCGGAGAATAGCTTGATTCATAATGCGATCACCTGCGTCCGGTCGTCAGCAAGATTGATGACTGTCGACTCATCGTGATCGACGACGCTGGGTTTACGGCCCTGGTGGCTTATCGTCAGCAACATGCCAACAAGTACCCAGTTTGATAACAAGGCTGAACCCCCTTGAGACATAAAGGGGGTAGTCAAGCCAGTAAGTGGAATGAGTCGGGTGACGCCACCGATGATAGTGAAAGTTTGTAGCGCGATAACAAAAGCCAGGCCGGTAGCGAGCAGCTTGGAGAACGGGTCTGTCGCGGTGAGACCGGCCCGCATGCCTCTAGCAATGATGATGCCGAAAAGGGCGATAATTGCCATCATTCCAGCCAAGCCGAGCTCCTCGCCTAAGGCAGTGAAGATCATGTCGGACTTAGCAAAAATCGTCATCCAGGGGCTGCCTAAGCCCCAACCTCGGCCAGCCAAACCACCAGCATCCATTCCGAACTGAGCCGACACAATTTGAGTATTGTGCTCGATGTCAGCGAAGGGATGCAGCCAGGAATCAAAGCGATGCTTGACATGCCCGAAGAAGAAATAGGCAACGAAAGCTGCACCAATAAAGGAGATCGTGCCCAGAATCGGCCAGCTAGGGCGCTGGGTGGCGACATAAAGCATAGAAACAAACAGGCCGAAGAATAAAAGCGACGTACCCAAATCATTCTCAACCACAAGTACCAAGACGCTGGCTATCCACATCAGCGCGATGGGGCCAAGGTCGCGGGGGCGAGGAAGATCGATACCGAGAAAGCGGCCTCCAGCTAACGCCAAAACATCTTTATGCTCAGCCAAATAACCGGCAAAAGCACAGGCCAACACAAGTTTGGCGATCTCGCCTGGCTGGAATGAATATGGCCCCACTCGGATCCAGATTCGAGCACCATAAATATCGACACCAAGCCCAGGGGCCATAGGCAAGAGCAGCAGAACGATACCGATGATAAAGAGCAGGTAAGGAAAGCGACTCAGGAAACGAATATCGCGTATGACTACAACAACAAGAAAGCACAACAGACCAACGGCGGTCCAGAGTAATTGCATCTTTGCGTCATTAGTGGACTTGCTACTCGCCAGATCTAGCCGATGGATCATAAGGATGCCCAAGCCATTGAGCAATACCGCGATAGGCAAAAGTAAGGGATCTGCGTAGGGCAACCGGAAACGGATAACGAGATGTATGAGCAGCATCACCCCTGCCACGCCGCCAAAAATCACAGGCCACCATGAGGGCAGTGGATCAGCAGTGAGCCAGTAAATCTGAGCAAACCCAGACCACACCACAGCCAGCGCCCAGACCAGAAGGAAAAGCTCCAACCAGCGTCGCTTTCGGAAGTACGACATTGTGACTGCTGTCATCTCAGCACCCGTCGATTGGTGGCCCAGATTGAGGATCTGCGGCACGCTTCTGACGCTGGGCTACGCACTGGGAGGCAAGCACATCGAGTTGAGCTACAGTCTCATAAACCTGGCTCACGGTCTCGCCTTGCCATTCATGACGAGTTACCTTATCCGCGTAAGACGTCGGAAGATTAGCAAGCGGAATTGTCAATGAATCATCCACGAGGATATGTAGCGGTACGGGGCCGATACTGTCAGGCGCCCCCTTGTAGATTGCTACCTTGCCATCATGCTCACCGATGTAGAACTGTGTCCGCAAATATGCGCGCGTCGCAAAAGCCCCACCTACTAGCGCAGTAATAAATGCCACAGTTAGTATCAGCCAGCGCAGAAGATGGCGCTTGCGCTGGTTTGTCGCAATGCTGCTCGGGGCAGGGGCAGGGGCAGGGGCAGGGGCAATTTCAAGGGTGGCAGGCTCCTCGACGTCAGCAGAGAGCGCAGGGACTGTGACCTCTGCTGCAGCACCAAGCAAAGTAGGCGCTGTCGGATTCGAGGGTTCTTCAACCTGGATTTCTCCGAGAACGATTGTGATGTTGTCTAAGCCGCCGCCTTGGTGGGCAGCTTCCGTTAGTAGATCAACGACATCATGGAGATTTTCGCCGTCAAGGAGGGCAGCAATTTTGGCATCGTCGATCATCCCGCTCAAGCCATCCGAGCAGAATAAATAGCGATCGCCAGGCTCTGTATCTAAGAGCATCAGATCTGGAGTGTGCTGCGGGGAACCGTTGAGGACTTTCAACAGTAATGAGCGATGTGGGTGTATCGCAGCTTCGGTTTCGGTGATCTTGCCGCCATCTATCAATGACTGAACCCAGCTATGGTCGTGGGTAAGGCGAGTTAGCTCACCGTCACGGAAACGATATCCGCGAGAGTCACCAATATGAATAATGCCAAGCTGAGAGCCATCGAAGAACCCGCCACAGACGGTAGTGCCCATACCCTTGAGATCAGGGTTGTCGCTTACGAGGTCAAGGATCATGTCGCTCGCCTCGTCAAGACCGGCGGATAAGACGTCAAGCATGGCTTCGCCGGTATGGCTACCGTCGTAGTCCGCCAAGGTTTGAGTTGCAACGGCGCTGGCAAGATCACCGGCGGCAGCGCCACCCATGCCATCACAAACCAACAACATTGTGGGGGAAATATAACCGGAATCTTGGTTATTTTTACGGACAAGACCGATCTCAGAATGTGCGGCAATAGCGAGATACATTAGGGAATCAACCTCATTGCAGTGTGCCCAATACGCAATTCATCAGCGGTCCCGAGCGCAGTCGGCTGAGTTATCCGGACGCCATTGATGTAGCTACCATTGGTGCTGGAGTGGTCTTCTACGTAGTAACCGCCATTACCGTCTGCAGCTAACGTCGCATGGCGAGTCGAGGCGTAGTCATCGTCAAGAACGAAGGTAGAGCCCGTGTCGCGGCCGATGGTGATGGGCTTAGTGAGCGGGAACTCCAAGCCTTGCTGGCGGCCCTCGGTTACGCGCATTACACGTGCAGCGCCTTTCTTCGGCCGCTTAGGTTTATTGCGTGACGGGGCGGGTAGGTTCTGCGTGTTGCCCTCGCTGGGGGACGTTTTAATATCGGTGCGAATAGCGCGCGCGACGATTAACACGAACAGCCATAGCAGGACGAGGAAGCCGATCTTGAGTGCGGCGATAGCGAGGGTGCTCATGCGGTTGGGCGATGCACCAGCATCCGAGTGGAACCAACTTCGATGCGGGAGCCGTCAGTAAGGGTCGCTCGCTCAACTTTCTGCCCATTCACAGAGATACCGTTGGTGCTACCCAGATCAACAACTTCTATCACCTGATTTGGGCCTTCGCCGATCACGATAATTTCAGCATGACGACGGCTAATGCCAGGGTCATTTATCCGTAGTTCAGCTTCTGCTCCACGACCAATGACAAGGCCAGGGGCAACGAGCGGATGACGAATGCCATTGACCTCTAGAACAAGATCGTTATGCTTTTGCTGAAGCTGAGGGGCGGCTGGCGCAGCATCTTTCACAGCCGCAACAGCCTGGCAGGTGACGCTGAACTTGCCGGTAGGGAGTTCTTCGCGGACATATTTAATACTGATGGGGCCATTAAAAACGTAGCTACGTTGCGTCGCGTATTCCCGTAGCTCAGGGATGATCTCACTGTTGAGTGATTTGGTGTACGGGATTAGCCGCTCGTAATCGTGAGCCGATAGGCCAATCATGAACTCATTTGGGACGAGACGTTTGTCGCGCGAAAGGAGACGTGCCTCACGATCGAGTTCCTTCTCGATCCTTGAAGTAATCTCGACGGGTTGAACATCGCCCCGGAATGCGCGCGCGAAAACACCATTAACGGCGCCGTCGATTTTGCGCTCAACCTTGTCAAAGAAGCCCATGCCACTCTCCCTTCTCTGCTGATCTTATTCGGTAAAGCCGCTAGAGCGTAGCGTCTTGGGGCTCGAGTCGCGAATGTGGTAGCCTTTCATTCTGCCTTGTTAGGTGACTAGCAAGCTCGCGCGAGTGGCGGAACGGCAGACGCGCACGGTTCAGGTCCGTGTGCCCGAAAGGGCGTGGAGGTTCAAATCCTCTTTCGCGCACAAGAATAAGAAGTGGCTCTGACTAGGTATTTAACCTAGTCAGAGCCACTTCTCTATGTACTAGCGGAAGATGCCGCATCATGGAAATGATGTTTAGTGGCGAGTTTGCGCCGATGACGGGGAAAACTCGCCACTCTTAGATGGTCCGTAACGATACTTGCTGGTTTTTCGGCTAGCCGATTTTGTCGATTTCCCAGCGCTGGTAGACGTCGTTGGCTTGGATCCCTTGGCTGAGCTGGAGGATTTACTCCGTGGCGTTGATCCGCGCCCAGATGATGGGTTACGTGTGGCTCCTGATTTATGTGGCCGCTGCGGCTGGGTAACTGGTTTGTTTGGGTTTGCGGCTTTCTCTGCCTCCGCGGGGCTGAGGAATGAGCGCTCACCAGGGGCAACGGTAGCCAGGCCTGAAGGGTTGCCAGCATGGGCAGTAGGCCTAATTTTCGCAGCTCGCATCAGTGCGCGAACCTCTTGGCGCTGATCGGGGGTCACCAGAGTTACTACCGTGCCTTCCTTGCCTGCGCGAGCAGTACGGCCGGACCGGTGTAGATAAGCCTTGTGTTCAGTTGGCGGGTCAGCGTGAACAACAAGCTCAACATCATCGACATGGATCCCGCGGGCTGCAATATCGGTAGCAACCAGCGTCGTCACACGTCCAGAATGGAAGGCATCAAGATTTCGGGTACGAGCGTTCTGGGCTAAGTTGCCATGTAGCTCAACTGCAGGGATGCCCTTGCCGACAAGGGTTTTAGCAAGCTTTTTGGCGCCATACTTGGTGCGCGTGAAGAAAATAGTACGGCCAGGGGCTGCAGCGAGATCAACCAATGCGGAGATCTTTTCTGAGGCCGCCACCTCAATTATGTGATGTTCCATCGTGGATACAGGGGATTCTGCGGAATCAGCCTCGTGAACAACAGGGTTATGGAGGTAGCGGTCTACGATAACGCCGATTCCGTTATCCAGGGTCGCAGAGAACAACATGCGTTGGCCTCTGGTCGGAGTCTTATCCAAGATGCGCTTGACCATGGGTAAGAACCCCATGTCGGCCATGTGATCAGCCTCGTCGAGAACCGTGACCTCGACATGATCGAGCGATACCGCTTTCTGGCTCATGAGATCGAGAAGGCGCCCAGGGCAAGCGATGAGGATATCGACGCCGCTGGCCAGCGCCCGCACCTGTGGGTTCTGTTTTACTCCACCGAAGATGGTCAGATGACTGAGCCGTTCGGTCGCGGCAAGCTCAACCAAGGACTCTTCAATTTGGCTTGCCAGTTCCCGGGTGGGGGCCAAGATCAGCGCTCGCGGGCGCTTGGGAGCGGGGCGGTGTTTGTCGGCACCAAGGCGTGCGACGACGGGCAAAAGGAAGGCGAATGTTTTGCCAGAACCGGTACGTCCGCGCCCTAGAACGTCCTTGCCAGCGAAGGAATCAGGAAGCGTTGCGGTCTGGATTGGAGTTGGGACGTCGATGCCTTGGGTGGCAAGGACGTCAATGAGACCCTGGGGTACGCCCAGGGTGGAGAAAGAAGACAAATGAAAACCCTTGAATCGGTGTCTTGCGCTTTGCGCTCAGCTTGATCCGCCCAGATAGCGGTGCGACGCAGCCAGCGGGGCTATAGTCCCCGATCACCGATGGCCCACTGCAAGACTGTGCGAACCAACTACACAAGTTTACCTTATAAAGAGGCGCGTAGCTGCCTTGAAGCTGGGTGGCAAGCGGAAGCGATCTTTAGAGTGGCGAGTTTTCCCCGTCATCGGCTCTAACTTGCCACTCTTTGTGGGAGAGGCCGCTGCGGATGATGGTGAGCCGTTGGGAGAGGCCTGACTCAATCTCGGAGCGGGTGGTTCGGCCAAGTCCCAGACGAATGAGCTCGATGTAGACCGTCGAGAGGAAAATGCGTCCTACAGTGTGAGGCGTCATGCCGAAGGGCAGCCCGCCAATGTCGTCGCGTAGCGCAGACCCAATCGCGGTCTCAATAGAAGCAATTCCATCGACGGCGGCAGCGCGTTCTTCGCTATCGAGCGTCCCGAACATGACCTCGCGCTCGTAGGCTGCGAAGTTTTCTGGATTATCGAGCGCGAGAGTTAGGATCGGCGACATGAGCCGCTGGACTGTCTGTTCAAGCGTTTCTGTTTCTGCTGGTTCGGGTAGCGTCCGGAACCGAGAGTTCATGATGGTGAGCAGCAGATCGGCCTTCGTCCCGCCGAGACGAAACAAGGTTCCAGTGCCGACGTCGGCCATTGTGGCGATTTCGTTTGTTGTGGCGGCGTCATAGCCAACGCGATCAAAAAGGGTTGCTGCGGCAGCAAGGATGCGTTCGGTTTTGTCTCGCATCCCTTGTTCGCGTCGATTGCCTTCAGTTGCCACGCGGAAAGAATAGCGCCTTAGTGACTTGTCGCGAGACCAATTTGCGGAGTACGCTCCATATGGAGCGTACTCCGCTTTGCAAACTCACTTTCTGAAAGAAGTCTCATGTTCCTCTATCAGGCGGCACCGTGGTACGTCTACGCGATGTGGTTCGTCGTGCT
>CAMQXE010000036.1 GCA_947038745.1 uncultured Propionibacteriaceae bacterium
GGCGGTATGCCTGGTATGCCAGGCATGCGTAAGGCGATGAAGCAGCAAAAACCCAAGAACAAGAAGGGGAGCAAAGTTTCGGGAAATCCAGCAAAGCGCTCTGCTGCTCCAGAAATTAAGGCTTCTGACATTGTGGATGCTGGGGCTGCTTTTGGGATGGGGTCTGGATCGGAGATGCCGCAGACTGCTGCTGAGCTTGAAGCTGCAATGTCGAAGATGAATGCCATGGATTTGCCTCCTCAGCTTCGCCAGATGATGGACCAAGCGAATAAGGGGCCTCGACACTAGGAAGCCTTTTACTGGGGGGATCTCTCTTGTGTGTCAGTGGGCTAAGCTAGCGTTATCCCTATGAGCACTCCACTGCACTTGCACGGCACGATTCTTCCTGACGGCAAAGTCGGCGATCTTTGGATTGTCGATGGACAGATCAGCACTACTGAGGTAGCTGGCGCGCGCACAATTGTTGAGGACGGCTGGATAGTCCCCGGGTTTGTTGATGCTCATTGCCATGTGGGCATGCCTGGGCATCATTCTCATATGACGGTGGTTGATGGGTTTGCCACGATTAGCGAGCAAGAATGTATCGAGCAGGCAACGGCTGATCGTGATGCTGGAACGCTGCTTATCCGCGATCTTGGCGCGCCTACGGATACTCGCTTTCTTGACGATCATGAGGAGCTTCCTCGGATCATTCATGGGCATCGTCACATCAGCAAACCTAAGCGCTATGAGCGTAATGTCGCGGTAGAGGTGACGTCGCTGTCGGAACTTCTTGCTGCGGTGGAAGAGCAGGTGCGTGAAGGCGACGGGTGGGTAAAACTTGTCGGAGACTGGATTGATCGAGAAACTGGCGATCTGAGCCCAGTATTTACTGCCGCTGAGCTGAAGGCTGCTATTGATCGCGCCCATGAACTCGGTGCGCGAGTTACGGCGCATAGTTTTGACGAATTGTCGGTCAAGCTCTGCATCGAAGCAGGAATTGACTGTATCGAGCATGGCACTGGGCTTGATCATGGATCTTTGGAGTTGATGGCGAAACGCTCGATTGCTTTGGTTCCTACCATGATCAATATCGATAACTTTCCGCATTTTGCAGCAGCAGGAGCAGCCAAGTTCCCCACCTACGCCGACCATATGACAGCACTGCACGAGCGCAACCATGAAGTGGTTCAGATGGCGATTGAGCTTGGGGTTCCGGTGTATATCGGAACGGACGCAGGTGGCAGTGTCGCGCATGGCCGGATCGTCGATGAGATTGAAGAGCTGGCCGCGCTAAGTTCGCCAGAATATGCGCTCGGTGCCGCATCATGGCGTGCTCGTGAATGGCTTGGTTATGCTGGACTCGTCGATGGGGCAGAAGCTGATCTGCTTGTTTTTGAGAATGATCCCAGGGGTGATCTGGCCACGCTACGTCAGCCGCAACTCATCGTTCTACGAGGTGCTGTTGTCGCAGGAAAACGTAGCTAGCTAGTGACTGCTGCATCTTTGACGTAGAACTCATTGAAGCCAGCGATTTCGTAGCCCATGGCTTTGTTGATGCGAATCATCGGTGTATTTTCCTCGGCATTGAGAGTGCGTGTCCAGGTCAGGTGGGGGAGTCGCTCTTGCGCATGCGCAAACAGATGTTCCTTGAGAACCAAGGTGTCTGAGAGCCACAGCATGCCATATTGCTCAGGTCCAAGGTGATTTCGCGAATGGTGACCGTAGGCATGAGGAGCTACCGCGCTTTCGTTGTTTCTTTAGAGATCAAAGAATCATCAGGTGACTAGGGGATCGGCTTTTGGAATGTCAGCTCGGTGCCAGCCACCTCAAACCCAAGACGTTCATTGATAGCGATCATGGGGACATTGGAAGCTGCATTGTATGTCCGTGAGCGCGTGAGCCAGGGGCGGCGCTCTTGAGCTAGTGAAATAGCTGCGGACTTCAGGGCAACGCCAAGCCCGTGTCCTCGGTATTCGGCAAGTACCAAAGTGTCTGCTTGGTGCAGGATTCCTCGCTGGATATCGTCGCCTTCGTCATCGCAGCCAAGATGTGTGTAGCCAGCCATAGCCCCAGTGGGATCGAAAGCAGCAGCGTAATAGGTGGTATGCCCCGGAATCGGTTGGAAGCACTCGCGGGCTCGCGCGCTATCCCATGTTTCGATGCTGACTTCCTTGTCGTCGTGGGGAGCATCGGTCGCCATTCGCTCTTTCATGGTGGCTAATCCGCAGAACCAATCGTCGGGTGGGTTTCCTTCGATAGCGACAATGCGGTAGTTGGGATCAGTAGCTACCTCAAACTGTGCAGGTAATGCCAGCTCTCGGACAACCTCTTTCTGGACCACACGGTAGCCGTGCTTTTGTGCAAACTGTGCAGCGGCATGGTGAAGGGCGAGATCTCCGGTAGTAGCGTGGAAAGCGTAGCCTTCAATGATCGTTGCACCTCGAGCAGCAAGATCTTTTTCGCCGGCTGCAAGCAAGGCCGCACCAACGCTACGCCTGGAGTGCTCGGGTGAAACCATCACGCTAATGGTGCCGATGATGGGGGTGTCCAAAACAAATGCCCGGGACTGCATAGTGCCGACAAGGTTGCCGTTGTCAAAGGCTCCCCAAATCTGGGGACGCTGCATATCTGACAGGCTTTGGTGTCGAGTGAGCATAGTTTCAGGATTGAGCTGATTTGCGTTTGTCCCACCAAGAAGGCGCATGACACCGTTGCGGTAGTCCCAATAGGTAGCCCATGCGGAGTCGCTAAAACTGATCTGGCGAATGTCCATGCGGTGAGCCTAATGAATAGGGTAGGAGCAGGACAACGTAATTTTATGTGGGGGCAGGTAACGCTTATCGAGTGAGACGAGGCTCCTGGTCCTTGTAGTTGGCGCTACTGGCTAATTCATGGCAAAATTACGTATTGCGTCTGCCTATCGAGCGCCCTCTAACACTCGGTTGGCAGGTTCACCCGACAAACTCGCAGCCGTGCCCCACACGGAAGAGGGAGTCACCCACAGCCCAGAAATGGGCATTCACACAGGAGAAACCACACCAGTGGCTACCAAGATTCGTCTTAAGCGCATCGGCAAGATCCGCAATGCGCAGTACCGTATCGTCGTTATTGACTCCCGCGCCAAGCGCGATGGTCAGGCCATCGAAGAGATCGGCATCTACCAGCCCAAGGCTGAGCCGTCGATCATCAAGGTCAATTCCGAGCGCGCTCTCTACTGGCTCGGCGTTGGCGCACAGCCGACCGAGTCCGTCGAAGCTATCCTCAAGCTGACCGGCGATTGGCAGAAGCACACCGGCGACACCTCAATCCCGTCAGGCGTAAAGCCGCAGCCGGAGAAGAAGGACAAGGCCGCGATCTTCAATGCAGCTTTGGCTGAGGATGACGATGCCCCTCGTACTGAGGCCATCACCAAGAAGGCCGCTAAGAAGGCTGACGAGGCTGAAGCTGAGGCTCCCGAGGCTGAGGAGAAGGCCGAGGAGGCCTAATGCTCGCCGACGCTCTGGAGCACCTCGTTCGGGGTCTCGTGAGCAATCCTGACGACGTGGCGGTCAAAGATAAAGATCTTCGCCGTGGTCGGATGCTTGAGGTTCGAGTGAACCCTGAGGACATCGGAAAGGTCATCGGGCGACAGGGGCGTACCGCTCAGTCGCTACGTACTGTGATGGCTGCGCTCGCTGGGCAGGAGCAGATCCGCGTCGATTTTGTTGACGTTGATCGCCCCAAGCGCGGCTCGCGCTACTAAGTACTACTTGTTGCAACACCCACGGCTTAGGTCGTGGGTGTTGCGCTTTCTAGTGGAGAATGTAGATATGGATCAGATTCAGGCGATCGTTGGTGTCATTGGCCGTGCTCATGGAATCCGTGGGGAAGTCATGGTGGAGCCGCGTACTGATGTACCAGAATTGCGCTTTGCTCGTGGAGCTGAGGTGATTAGCGAAGACGGAAAACATGGGTTTACTGTTTCTGCGATGCGGTTTCAGCAGAACAAGATGATCGTCTCCTTTGCAGGAATTGATGATCGTACAAAGGCCGAAGAGATCCGTGGCATCGTGCTCCAGGCGATCGTTGATAATTCGGAAACCCCTGACGATCCCGAAGAGTTCTACGACCGGCATTTGATTGGTTTGCGAGTGCTGAATGCGGCGGGGGAACAGGCCGGCACCATTGAGTCTGTCGATCACGCTGGTTCGCAGGACCTGCTGGTGGTTGCCACGTCAGCAGGAAAGCGTCTGGTTCCTTTCGTCGAGCCCCTCGTCCCCGTGGTAAATGTGAAGGACGGATTTGTTCAGATCGCTGATATTCATGGACTACTCGATGACGATGAGGAGATCGCCCAGTGATCATCGATATTTTTTCGATTTTTCCGGCCTACCTTGATGCGCTGAAGTTGTCATTGCCAGGAAAAGCTATCGACGATGGTCTTCTCGACTTGCGGGTACACGATCTACGTGACTGGACCCATGATCGTCACCGTACAGTCGATGACACACCCTACGGTGGTGGGGCAGGAATGTTGATGAAGCCAGAACCGTGGGGAGAAGCGCTAGATTCGGTACTTGACGACGGCGGTCCAACTCCACGGCTACTGGTAATGACACCTTCGGGTAAACCTTTTAGCCAAGCTGATGCGGAACGTTTGGCAACACAAGAACGGCTAGTTTTTGCTTGTGGCCGTTATGAAGGTTTTGATGCTCGCATTGTGGAACATTTTGCGACGCGAATGGATGTCGAAGAAATTTCTATTGGTGATTATGTACTAAATGGTGGAGAGGTGGCATCGCTGGTATGTATCGAGGCGATTGTGCGGCTGATCCCAGGAGTCATCGGCAATCCGGAATCGCTGACTGAAGAGTCGCATGCGACTGGGGCAGAGCATCTTCTTGAATACCCTAGCTACACCAAGCCTCCGGTGTGGCGCGGGCTTGGCATCCCAGATGTGCTGGTATCTGGGCATCACAAAAATATCGCCCAGTGGCGTCTGGAACAAGCTCGTCGCCGGACGCTAGAACGTCGCCCTGATCTCCTCAACTAAAACTAATGAATAGGGGTCTGATAGGGTCGCAATATTAGATTACTGATGGAACGGAAAAGAATGCGACAGCGCAGAAGTAAGATCGCTCTAGCGCTGGGTTCTGGGATGCTAGCGCTTGCTTTTGCTGGCTGTGCAGGTTCGACCGTGATTCCTTCGGCGACATCAACGGGGCCAGTGTTCTCTACTTCGACAACCGCTACTCCATCGGCTGCAACCATTACTCCGACACCTACTCCTACTCCGAAAACGCCAGCCCAGCTTTTAGCTGAACAACAAATCGTGGCTGGTAGGGGAGAGTGGGTTGATTGCACAGTCAATAAATGCATTGCCCTCACCTTTGACGATGGTCCAGGTGACCAGACTCCTCAGCTATTGGAAACGCTGACGAAAGAGCATGTGCCAGCTGTTTTCTTCATGCAGTGGCTCTATGCCAATCGCAATCCAAACTACGTGGCTTTGATAGCCAATACGCCTGGAATGGAGACAGGTAACCATACGTTGAGCCATCCAGAATTGACGAAAATTAGCACAGCTTTGGTAGGGCAAGAGATTGCTGGACAGCATCAGTTCTTACTAGAGCATGGAGCTAAGGAAGTTCCATGGATGCGTCCTCCATATGGGTTATGGAATAACATCACAGTGCAGGCTTGCGCTGCGTCGGGTGAAGCGCTCATCACGTGGAGCATAGACTCGCTCGATTACGTCAAGAAAGATACAGCTACCACCACTGCGAATGTAATTGCTGCTGCACAGCCTGGCGGCATAGTACTGATGCATGATATTCATCCAGCTACGGTCGCGGCAGTTCCCGGAATCATTACACAGCTCAAGGAGCAGGGCTACTTATTGGTAAATCTGACTCAGCTATTGGGGCCTCCTAAGCCTGGGAAGACCTACGAAATGCGATCTTAATCACGGATGTGACCCCCTGTCGCCAAGTGGAAAAGCCAGACCCTTTAGACTTTCAGACGTGGCGAAATCTCAAAGTATTCATTCTCGAGCGGCGCGATCGACTGTCGTAATGAAATTCCTCATGGCAGTAAGCGGCATGGTGCTGATCATGTTCCTGCTCATGCACATGTACGGCAACACGAAGCTGTTCATTTCCAAGGAAGCGTTCAACGAGTACTCCGAACACTTGCGTGTGTTCCTTGAACCGATCTTCCCCCGCATGTGGTTCCTCTGGTGCTTCCGCATGTTCATGCTCCTGTGCATCGCGGTGCATATGTTCTGCGCAATTACGCTGTGGAAGCGCGCGAAGAAGAACGTTGGTACCAAGCGTTACCAGTCCAAAGGCGCAGGCCGAGGCAATTATGTTGCTTTCGCTATGCGTTGGGGTGGCATCACGATGATCCTGTTCCTGATTGCTCATATCTTGCAGTTCACTGCTGAGGTCTGGCACCAGGGCTACGCGGCCGGTCCGCGTAACGAGCATGGACACATCATTGATCCAGCTACTCGTGTGGTTCTTGGCTTCCAGGTGTGGTGGGTCGTATTGATCTACGCAGTTGCCATGGTCGCGGTGTGTATGCACGTTGCCCACGGCTTCCAGAGCGCTTTCATGACCTTCGGCCTGAACACGAGCAAGCAAGCACGCAAGATCCTCTCCGCGATTTCTGGAGCGATTGCTGCGCTGCTGTTCATCGGTTTCATGGCGACGCCGGTCCTTATTCTGGCCACTAACGGCACGATCGTTCACTAAGGGAGAATGACAGTGACTGATTACAACACTGCAGGTGCTCCGACCGAATCCTTCTGGGAGCTCGGTGAGGAGATTCGCGATACGAAGGCCCCTGAGGTCCCAATCGAGAAGAAGTGGTCCCAGCGTAAGTTCGAGCGCAAGCTCGTTAATCCGGCTAACCGTCGTAAGATGACCGTCATCGTTGTCGGTACTGGTCTTGCAGGTGGCGCTGCCGCCGCTACGCTTGGCGAAGCTGGATACCACGTCGAGAACTTCTGCTACCAGGACAGCCCGCGTCGAGCCCACTCGATTGCAGCCCAGGGTGGCATTAACGCTGCTAAGAACTACCGTAACGAAGGCGACTCGGCTTTCCGGCTCTTCTATGACACGGTCAAGGGCGGCGACTACCGCGCTCGCGAAGATAACGTCTATCGCCTCGCTGAGGTCTCGGGCAACATCATCGACCAGTGCGTTGCTCAGGGCGTTCCATTCGCTCGCGATTACGGCGGCCTTCTCGATACCCGTTCTTTCGGTGGTGTCCAGGTGGAGCGTACGTTCTACGCTCGTGGTCAGACTGGTCAGCAGTTGCTGATCGGTGTTTACCAGCAGTTGGAGCGCCAGGTTGCAGCCGGAACCGTGAAGATGCATACCCGTCACGAGATGATTGAGGTCATCATCGTTGATGGACGTGCTCGCGGCATCGTTACTCGCAACATGGTGACTGGCGCAGTTGAGTCATGGACTGCCGATGCAGTCGTTATCGCTACTGGCGGTTACGGCAACGTATTCTTCTTGTCGACCAATGCCATGGGTTGCAACGGCACTGCCGCGTGGCGTGCACACCGCGCTGGCGCATTCTTCGGTAACCCCTGCTTCACGCAGATTCACCCGACCTGTATTCCGCAGCACGGTACGGATCAGTCAAAGCTGACCTTGATGTCGGAGTCGCTACGTAACGACGGACGTATCTGGGTACCGAAGAAGGCTGAGGACTGCGATAAGGACCCGCGTAGCATCGCTGAAGAAGATCGCGATTACTACTTGGAGCGCATCTACCCGGCATTCGGCAACCTTGTTCCTCGTGATATCGCATCGCGTCAGGCCAAGAACATGTGTGACGAAGGTCGCGGCGTCGGCCCGCTCGTGACCGAGCGTGACCCGGAAACGGGCAAGGAACGTCAGATGCGTCGTGGCGTCTACTTGGACTTCTCCCACGCCATTGAGCGTTTGGGGCAGAAGGCTGTTGAGGCTCGCTACGGCAACCTGTTCGACATGTACCAGCGCATCACCGACGATAACCCGTACGAAGTTCCGATGCGTATCTACCCAGCCGTGCATTACACCATGGGTGGTCTGTGGGTTGATTACGACCTCATGACGACGATCCCGGGTCTGTACGCGACGGGTGAGGCGAACTTCTCTGATCACGGTGCGAACCGTCTGGGCGCATCTGCTTTGATGCAGGGTCTCTCTGATGGCTACTTTGTGCTACCCGATACCATCACGGATTACCTCTCGGCTTCGCCTTACCCGGCGATTGATGAGAACACCCCGGAGGTCAAGGCGGCGGTTGATTCGGCGAAGTCTCGTATTGAGACGATGCTTTCTATCAATGGTGAGCGTACGGTCGATGACATCCACAAGGAACTCGGCCAGATCATGTGGGAATACTGTGGCATGGAGCGTCGTGAGGAAGGTCTCAAGGTCGCTATTGGCAGGATTCGCAAGCTGCGTGATGAGTTCTGGAAGAACGTCAAGGTCACTGGTGTGAACGAAGACTTCAACCAGGCGCTAGAGCGTGCTGGCCGTCTGGCTGACTTCTTGGAGCTTGGTGAACTTATGTGCATCGACGCTCTTCATCGCCGTGAATCCTGTGGTGGACATTTCCGCGCTGAATCGCAGACTGAAGAAGGCGAAGCTAAGCGTGACGATGAGAACTTCCTCTACGTAGCTGCTTGGGAGTTCATGGGCGATGATCATAAGCCTGTTCTCCACAAGGAGCCGCTGATCTACAAGGCAATCGAGCTTAAGCAACGGAGTTACAAGTGAAGATCCATCTGCGAATCTGGCGTCAGGCGAACAACGACGCCCGGGGAAAGTTCGAGGAGTATGACCTCGACGGCGTGTCCACGGACATGTCCTTCCTTGAGATGTTTGACATGCTCAACGAGGATCTCACACGTCGTGGGATCGAGCCGGTGGCGTTCGACCATGACTGCCGTGAAGGTATCTGCGGTACCTGTGGCGTTGTCATCAACGGTCTGGCCCATGGCGGACAGCAGTCGACAACCTGTCAGTTGCACATGCGTTCGTTCGAAGACGGTGCAACGATCGAGGTTGAGCCCTGGAAGGCTGGCGTATTCCCAGTCATCAAGGATCTCGCTGTTGATCGCTCAGCTCTGGACAAGTTGATTCAGGCTGGTGGCTTCATCTCGAACTCCACCGGTGGCGCCCA
>CAMQXE010000037.1 GCA_947038745.1 uncultured Propionibacteriaceae bacterium
GCACGCTGTAGATCTGGGCCAGGTCGCTAGCTGCATCGGGAACCACACTCACTAGCGATGTGAGCAAAGTGCGGCAATGCTGCAGCCAGTCAGAAAGGCTGTGTTCTTTTTGGGTAAAACTAATAGACTTTTTAAGGACTGAAATAATATCTGCAAGTGCGCCAATTAATGGCACATCTTGGGCACTAACATCATCAAGTGGAAGTGCACGACCAACGCTAGAATAGACAGTTTCATCGAGAGCAATACCCGCAATTAAGCGATCAATGCCTGCAGACCAGGTATTTTGTTCAGTGGCAATGTCAAAAAGCTGACAATGATTCTGGTCTATTCCCCAACGGATCTGCGCCATTGTGATGAGTTCTTTAATGCGCTGAAGGTTATCTTGAGTCCAACCAAACCGGGCCATGACTACAGGCTGCGAGAGTAGTAAAAATATATCGGTGACCAAAGCGCGTGTTGTTGAGAGAACAAGTAGCTCATCAATAATGGAAAAGATAGGGTTTGGTTGGTTTGGGTCAGCTACCGCTAGTTTCACTCGTAGTTGTGCACCTGGTGAGGTCGGATCCTGGGCATATGCAAAAGCGGACGTAATCAATGGTGCGAAAGTTGCGATATCTGCACAATGAATGACGATATCGCGGGGCTCGATCTCAGGCTTTTCGGACAAGATCCGTAATAATGCGTCACGAAGTACCTCTACTTGGCGATCTGGTCCATAGCATTGGTGTAAAGTAATACGTGGATTCCAGATTCTTTTTGGCGCTAGTTGTTGGGGTGGAGTAGTCGAAAGCATAGACCATTGCTTTTGCAGAGTGCTCTCTGCGCTACCAAAAGCATCGCAATGCTCAGCAGAAAGTCCTCGAAGTTGCGTGCTAATAAAATAGATTACGACGCTATGGTGAGTGCCAAGCGCATCAATGATTTCTTTATCGGAAGTAGCTAGATAGTCATTAGCAATGATAGTAATTTCATGAGGTAGGCCAGGGGCTGGTGCAGCTCTCAATGTCTCAACTAAAAATTTGTGATGGGAGACTGGATCAGCACCAAACTGGGCTAAGAGAACGCGCCAAAGCTCGGCTTGCCATTGATCATGTGGGTTATCGGTATTCTTACCTTCTGCCCACTGAGCAAGTAACTCAGGACAGTCGCGTAGATAGCTCTGATAAAGCCTTGCTATCGTCTTTGCACGATACATCCGTCGCCCAGGGCCTGATCCGAGGTCGTCTGGATTGTTCTGGATATGGAGTTGATATGCCCAATCGTGATCATATGACTCTGAAAGGGCTCTTGCTATTTGCAAGGGTAGCTGATGAGGATGCCACGGACGGTGATGGAAAGGTTCCTGCATTATCAACTCGTTGAGATGGCGTAGCCAGGATGAGATCGTGGGAAATGAAATTCCGGCGCATACGCCGTCTCCGGTTCCAGACGTACCTAAATGACGGGCTAACTCTTGGCTAATAACTCTTCCGGTACCAGCATCGGGGACGATCACTAGATCGCTAGCGAAAGGATCATGGCGCGAACACGACAAGCGCTGGGCAAGATCATTGACGATCTGTGACATCTGCGCAGCTCGGATCAGCTGTACACCAGAACTCTCGTGCGGTAATGACATAAGCAACACTCTAGAAGGTTGCACCGACATTTTGTTCACTTGTGAGAGTCTGATCGAAATTGTCGGTGTTGCCTTATAGCCTGGCAGGATGCCAGATGCAGAGGAACTCTTGACCGCGCTTGACCCAGAGCAGCGACGCGTTGCGACTACGCTTGATCGTCCTGTCGTAGTGCTTGCAGGTGCTGGTACTGGTAAGACCCGAGCAATTACTCATCGGATCGCGTATGCCTGCGCTACCGGGCGCTATATCCCGCAAGCGACATTAGCAGTTACCTTTACTGCAAGAGCTGCAGGAGAGCTCAGAGGGCGGCTACGCGAACTTGGCGTTGCGGGGGTACAGGCTCGGACATTCCACGCAGCAGCATTACGGCAGGCACAGTATTTTTGGCCACGTGCCTTTGGCGCTGAACTGCCAAGAATTGCAGATAACCGGATGGCACTAGTTGCAGATGCAGCGCATCGAGTTCGTATCCCAGTCGATACTGCGACGTTGAGGGATTTGGTAGGCGAGATTAGTTGGGCCAAGGTATCTAACGTAACCATGGATCAGTATGCCGCCATGGCGCGTAAAAATGATCGGGCTGTTGCTAGTGCTGATCCAGAGACCGTTGCGCGTATCTTCGCGCATTATGAAGAGACTAAACGCGAACGCGGCGTTATCGACTTTGACGATATTTTGCTTTGTAATGCAGCGTTGCTTGCTGAGCGAGATGATGTTGCCGCTGAAGTTCGACATGCCTACCGATACTTCGTTGTCGATGAGTATCAGGATGTATCGCCGTTGCAAGAGACGGTGTTACGGCTTTGGCTAGGGGACCGTCGAGACATTTGCGTCGTTGGTGATCCAGCGCAAACGATTCACAGCTTTGCAGGTGCGCGTAGTACCTACCTAACGGGTTTCTCTAAGCGGTACCCAGAAGCAGCAAGTATCAATTTGGTTCGTGATTATCGTTCCACTGGGCAGATCGTAGCTCTTGCCAACGGGGTGATGCGGCGGCAACCAGAACGAGTGGTCTTGGAGTCGATGTTGCCATTCGGAACTGCTCCGCTGTTTACAGAATATGCTAACGAAAATGATGAAGCTGAAGGTATTGCTCAGTGGCTTGAGCAGCAGCATGCCTGTGGCATTGATTACCGAGAGATGGCTGTGCTATTTCGAATTAATGCCCAGTCCCCAGCACTGGAAGCTGCGCTAACTGCTCGCGACATTCCATATCTTATTCGTGGAGCTGAACGCTTCTATGAGCGTGCTGAGGTACGGCAAGCTTTGGCGACGTTACATGCAATAGCGAAAAAGGAACTATCAGATGCTGATCCGCTATTGGTATTTCGTGAAGCCTTGATCTCATGCGGCTGGCAAGAAGATTCGCCGAAATCAGCCGGGGCTGCGCGAGAACGGTGGGAATCACTGGCAGCTTTGATGACGATGGCAGAAGATCTTATGGCTGTTCCCGAAGATATCGTGGGAACAGAGCCACCAACGTTAGTAGAGCTAATCGCAGAATTAGACCAGCGTGCTGAATCACAGCATGCACCAATCGCGCAAGGAGTCACGCTCTCGACATTACATTCCGCAAAAGGACTGGAATGGGATGCGGTGGCATTATTCGGTATGCATGAGGGGAGTTTGCCTTTTGTCTTGGCAGTGTCTCCAGCAAGTATTGATGAAGAACGTCGTCTGCTCTATGTCGGAATAACTCGTGCGAAGCAGCAGCTGTCAGTGAGTTGGTCGCGAGGGAAAAACGGCTCTAGTGGTTCGCGTGGAGCTTCTCGATTCCTTGATGGTTTGATCACAACGTTCACTCGTCAAGGAACGCGTGCGGCAAAAGCAAAATCGACGATCTTGGCGGCAACTTGTCGAGTATGCGGGGAGCGCTTACATGATGCTGCTGAGCGCAAGCTCGGGAGACATCTTGACTGTGCATCTTCCTACGATGAAGTGATTTATGACCGGCTTCGCCTTTGGCGTAAGGCTGCTGCAGCTGAATCCAAGCTACCTGCATATTGCATTTTCACAGATGCCACGCTGCTTGCTATTGCAGAGGCTGAGCCACGTACTGAGTTGGAATTACTCAAGATTCCAGGAGTTGGTAAGTCAAAGCTAGTCAAATATGGGCATGAGGTTTTGAGTATCACACGTTGATAACGATCAAAGTACCTTGTCAAAAATAAGTTGCGCCAGGTTTTTCTGGTGTGAGATGCTGAGAGCATCGCTTAGCGATAGCTTTACTGCCGAATTCAATCAGACTGAGAGGAGGGGAACGCCATGAATAGCAATATCACTAGCGCATTGCTGGCTACTGTGGCATCCCCTTCGAACTTGATGTCGACTGAGGCACAGCTGTCGCCGGTTCGTCAGAGTGGACTCGTATCGCGTTATAGCGAAGTGAAGTTCACGAAGATGGCCATTAATGCCGTCAATTTTGTTAGCTACCCTGATCTGCTGGTGGTGGGTTCTTTGTAATTCACATCTTTTCTAGAGGCCGCAGATCCCCGGGATCCGCGGCCTTTCGCGTTTCTCGGACAACTATTTCGTAAAAATTGAGAAGCGAGGAAAACCATGACGACCCACCAAATGGAAGCGGTGGACTTCATGTGGTTTGGCCCGGAAACTCCGTGCCAGGCCGTAGATCCGGAGATGTTCTTCTCCGATGACCCTGCAGTAATTGAGCAGGCAAAGGTGCTATGCCATGGCTGTGCGCTACGTGTTGAGTGCTTGGCCGGGGCTCATGATAGAGGTGAACCTCATGGAGTGTGGGGAGGGGAGCTATTCGCTTTTGGCATCGTTATCGAGAGAAAGCGACCACGCGGACGCCCTCGCAAACAGGCAGCTGAGCCATTGCCAGTAGTAGCTGCCTAGCGCACGATATAAGACGCAGAAGAATAGTCAGCTGGCGTGGAGTAGCTGATCTAGGTGGCAGCTGCATTCTGGATGGGATAGCCATGGGCGAGTAAGGATGCCATGCCTGCCTAGTTCCCAACTTTGCTCATACAAGGTTGCAGAGCTGCCGTATTCAGCTATTTCATCAATGCTATTGAGCAATAGCCCAACTCGCGGCTGCTGGGCGTACTGAAAGGCTGCGATGATCTAGTTGGGCGATAAGTCCGGGCCATGCAGCATCATCACTTCCAATCCGAGCACAGCAGTGCTGGCATGCTCCATTTCCTGGAATGGTCCAGGGCCCGACTCTGGCTCCATCTTGTGTGCCGAGTGCGCTCACTGCTGGACGTGGGCAACGCTCTAGGAGTGCGAGAACGTCAAGTGGCACAACAGCATCATCAATGGCTATGACTACAAGATCTGCAGTTTCAATTGTTGAACGCGCTGATCCGGTGAGAGAACAATGGCGATCTAATAGCTGCAACTTGTGTTTGCTCTGCCGCAACAGTTCTTGGACCTTCTGTCCGATTGTTCCAGAGAAGTATCCAGCTAACCGAAAAGAAGTCCTTGATTCTCTTGCTAGCCCAGCTTCAAGAAGCGCTGCTACCAGCGTAATGATGCGTTCTTTACTCACGCCACTTTGCAATGCTGTGTGGGCTAATGATCTAGTGCCATCAAGAAGACGGAGCATCTCAACGTCATTGAGATCACCAGAAAAACATAGAGCAGGATCGATCCCTACCTGAATCACTCCAGGAGATCGTGTCAATATCGGGGCAGAAATTGTGATCGGCACGAGACAATCTTGTCGGATTTATCGGCTGAGAGTAAGGCTCCAAGAAATACGGACAACACGTTGATAATCGTGACAACACTATGGAACAGTGGAGGGCGAGCAAAAGCTCGCCCTCCACTGAGGTGAAAAAGCCAAGGGGCTTATTTTTACTTAGCCTTACCCAGGATGCGGTTGAGGTTCGTGCTGCACTCGGGGCAAACAGCCTTCGCCATACGGGTGCCCTTGTCATTGACAACGACCTTGCCCTTGGACTCACGCTTGGCCTTGCACTTGACGCAGTAGAACTCGCCTTCGTAGGTCTCTTCAGCCATGTCTATCTCCTTGCTTGGCGGCTAGATATCCTGCCGCATGTTCTGGTGGCACGAGTCTAGACAGAAAAAGTGCTATCACGCGGGATTACGCGCAGATAAATCAATAAACTGGCATTTCTTAGCAAAATTGGGCAAGGCCCCGACGAGTTCGAACCGCTTGCCTTCCCCTGCTAGCGGTGACCTTCGTCGAAGCCTTGTAGGTTAAACGTACGGCTAAAACGCTCAATCGTCAAGAACGAGGTGCAGGATCTAGGCAAACTTTGGCTCTACTATGCGGGTATGGCACTTACTGTAGATGATCAGCTTGTCGAGATCCGGCGCAGTGAACGTCGTCGGAAAACTTCTCAAGTAGTGCGGCGCGCAGACAAGCTCATAATTACGGTCCCTGCTGGGCTGCATCCTCTTGTTGAGCAAGATATCGTCACAGAACTGGTAGCAAAGATTCGTCGTAAAGAGAAGCTGCTCCAACTCCGTAATGGTGATACCTCGCTTGCGCAGAGAGCCGATCGGCTAAGTCAGCGCTACTTTCCCCATTTTGGGAGCGATCGTCCCAGTCCTTCTACGGTGCGCTGGGTAAATAACATGGGAAAACGATGGGGGAGCTGTACAACAGCGACACGACAGATTCGTCTATCAAATCTGTTACAACAGGCGCCTGACTATGTCATTGATGCAGTCTTGCTTCATGAACTGACCCATCTGGTTGAGCCTCACCATGGATCGCAGTTTTACGCCATTGTTAAACAAGACCCTGACTATGATCGGGCCAGCGCCTATCTTGAAGGATTTAGCGCTGGCCTCAATCAGTCTCAATCTCAGGAGTGATCCTCACCTGTTTCGGCATCGAGCAGTTTCTGTAATTCACGATCAAAGTCATCTAGTGATGGCTTGTCTTGAACCGCGACATACCCCAGTGGATCATCTAGATCTTTGCTTGTTGGTAATAAATCTGGATGGCGCCAGACATCGTCGCGTCCCTCAGCTCCGCGCTCATTTTCGATAGCAGCCCATAAATTGGCGGCATCACGGATACGACGGGGGCGTAGCTCTAGGCCAACAAGCGTGTGCAGTGCAGATTCTCCAGGGCCTCCAGCTGCACGGCGACGTCGCACCAACTCAGTCAGCGCAGCGGTGTTAGGGAGCCAATCTGCGCTAGCTTTGCATACTGCTTGGTCCACCCAGCCTTCAACAAGCGCAAGCAAGGTTTCTAAGCGTTCAAGGATTTCAAGCTGCTCAGTAGTTTTAGCAGGATCAAAGAGTTTGCCGCTGATGGTCAAAGATAGTTCTTGTAATCCTTCAGCATTGAGTTCTTCAATACTGCCAACGGCATCTTCTAAGGCAGAGGAATCAATGGTGATTTCGCGGGCGTAATGTTCGACATAAGCCAAGAGCTGCGGTGCGAGCCAAGCAACGGATGAGAATAGTCGCTGCCGCGCTAACTCGCGTAGCGTAAGGAACATACGCAGGTCACGCTCGCTGGTACCGTCAAGTCCCTCTCCAAAAGCTCGCATATTGCGGGGAATTAGCGCTGGGCGTGATGACAAAGGTAAACCAATATCGGTCGTTGACGTCGTTGCAGCAGCAAGGCCGCCAAGAGCCTGCCCCATCTGTCCACCAAACATGACAGATGCAGCTTGGCGAATCATCGGCGTGAAGAAGTCACCACCAAATCCTGGAATCTCATTACCTAAGCCTTGGGTTGCTACAGCCCCGAGCGCATCGGCTAAATGTGTGACAACTGGGTCAACGAGTTTTGCCCAAGTTGGCATTGTTGCTTCGATCCATTCAGCGCGAGACCAGGCTACTGCATCGCTACCAACTGAGGGGAAACTGATGACGGCGTCGAGCCACTGATCAGCAATCATGCTTGATTCTCGAATATCGTGGCGAGCTTGCTCATCAGGAGTGGGGTCGGGGCCTAGATCTGCCGCGCTCTTTCGCGCTATATCTTTGGCATAGTTCCAGTTCACGGCTGCATTCGTGTTTCCAAAAAGACCAGACATTTGGTTTTGCCAGCGACCGAACTGCTGCTGCATTTGGCTCATCAACCCGTCCAAGTTTGGCAGCTCTTGCCCAGGGCCGATGAGCCCCATCTGGCGCAACAGATCCTCAAGGGGATTGTGCTCTGGGGTGCCGCCCGGTGTGGTGTTGTCAGACATAGTGCTCCTTCCGCTTTCTACTTTAGAAGGTTGGTGGTCATCATGTCCTTGATAGCCTTAGCCTTATGACGAATCAACCGCGGCTACCACGCTCGCACCGCCTCACCTTGACGGCTCAAACGTGGCAGGCTCTGAGCGCCGGTATTGCATTCTTGTGTCTTGCGGTCCTGATTTCATTTCTGCCTACCCCGTACCTCATCTGGTCACCGGGTAGCGCAACCAATCTTAATCAGGATCAGACAGCAACTGGTGCTCCAAAGACTATCGATCTTGGTCAGGTAAATGCTGCAGGTACTACGCTCAATGGAAAATTATTTCTGCTCACTGTGGCGCAGTCACGCACAGATTCGTTAGTGAGCTTGCCCGAAGCGATCTTGGCTGATGTATTTCCTAAACGCGATGCGATGCCTCGCTCTGTGCTAGTTCCGCCTGGAAAGAGCGAAGCTGAATTGCAGCATGAGGAGCAAATCGCTATGGATGCCTCTCAAGATGCAGCTTTAGTGGCTGGGCTGATCGCAGCTGGAGTTAATGTAACGCAGCGAGTTCAGGTGGCCAAGATCGTTACTACCGGCCCAGCTTACGGAAAATTGGAGCTTGGCGATTTCTTGATCCAGGTAGATGGTTTGCCGGTATTGATCCCTGCTGATGTTTCAAAGATCATTGGAACGCTTAAAAAGCGTGTTCCGGGTTCAACGATCAATCTTCAGGTGCTTCGGTCTGGGCAAAAGATGAGCGTTGATGTCACGCTGGCTGCGTCGAACGAAGATAAAACAACCCCGACGTTAGGTATCGGGGTAAGCGTCGGATACGACTATGCGTCCACTAACGCCAAGATTGCCATAGATTCTGCTATCGGAGGCCCTTCCGGAGGTTTGGCATTTGCCCTAGCTGTTTACGACTTAGTTTCTAGCGAGGATCTGCTTCGAGCACGCTCGGTCGCTGCTACGGGTGAAATTTCTGCTGAGGGTGATATACATCCTATCGGGGGAGTCCAAGAGAAGATCGGTGCAGCAGAGTCGGCTTCTGCGTCGATTCTGCTAATCCCTGCTGCAAACTGTGCTGATGTGGCTGGAGCATCAACGGATATTCGGATCATTCCAGTCGCTACTTTGCGCGACGCGATTGCAGCATTGCAAGCGTTGGGTACCGATGCGGAAGCTAGCAGAGTACCCTCCTGTTCATGACTTCTTCTGCTGAGGCGCTTATCGCCGCACTCGTTGAGATCGAAAGCTATGTTGGACAAAGTGGCTGGGATCAGCCTGGCCGGCTATTCGCTCTAGTTGATTCTCGTGAATTTGTTACTAAAGAACCTGAACTGGCGCAGGTGCTGGGGCTAGCTGCTTTAGCTGAGCATGCTCCGGAGG
>CAMQXE010000038.1 GCA_947038745.1 uncultured Propionibacteriaceae bacterium
AGGCGAAAAGTACGCTGTTAAATTCCGAGAAGATTCTGAGGATGCTGAGAAACAGCTACAGCTAACTGTGCGTGCCGCTAACGTTGCTGATGATCCTATAGTTAGTCAGACTGTTTTTAGCCAGCTTAGCTCAGCGAAAGCAAAATCTTTCATGGTCATCAAGTTAGATGACCGCAATAAAGCAATCGCTGTCATGGAAAATATCCCTAAGACATTGGCTTCCCATCACGGCATTAGCTATGGCGGTGGTGCACTGTATAAGTCGATCTTGACTGCGACTATCAATGTGTTGCTCGCAATCGTGACTGCATTGCTCGCTGTAGCGGCTTTCATCGCTCTCATTGGTGTGGGTAATACCCTAGGGCTGTCAGTCATTGAACGGACCCGAGAATCAGCTCTACTGCGGGCCTTGGGCTTGCAGGCCTCCGGGCTTCGGGTATTGCTCCTAGTAGAAGCGCTCCTGCTTGCAGGCGTTGGCACTCTGGTGGGTATTAGCATGGGCCTGTTCTTCGGCTGGATCGGTTCCAAGAGTGTGCTGCGGGCCATGGGCCTGAAGGAGTACTACTTTGCCGTAGATCCGTGGTACCTCGGTGGTGCTGTTGTGATCGCGACCATTGCTGCTGCATTGGCCTCAGTATTGCCAGGGCGTAAAGCTGCGAAGGCAACGCCAGTAGAGGCTCTAGCCGACGTCGGCTAAACCTAAGCGGCGAGTAAGTCGGAGCGGTGCGTAGCTAGTCTGCGCACCGCTCTACTGCATGTTTGGCGTAAAGCCGCTTCGCTCATGTGGTGACGTCGTGGTGCTACATCGACGCGGGAGCTGGCGTCGATGTAAATCTCTTGAAGGAGATCACGAGTGTGTGTTGAAACAATGCCAAGCTCGCCGGCACGGTCAATAATGTCGCTGGCACAAGGATCAGAAGAAGGGCGGAGCTCGGAGGCTTCGATGAACTTTGCGCGTTCAGCAAAGACAATTTTGCGAGTATCAAGTGCAAGGTTTGCTGCCACTTTGTGGCAACGGTGGTGAGGATAATTCTTGACCGTGATCCAAAAAGCGGCAACATAATCGTCGATGCAGGCGCAAGGATCAGCAAGAGCTAGGTTGCAGAGCTTGGGAAGGAATGCTTGAACGATGATCTGCCCAGCTAGCTGATCCTGATCTACTTTTTGGAGTAGAGCGCTTAGCAGGGGGTCGGGATTGGTGCTTATGTGGGCAAGCACGGCACCAGCAGTGGGAGCCCCATTGAATGGGGGTTCTGGCCAATCGACCGGAGTCTTGGCAAGAATGGTCCATTCGGCTCGAAGCTTTGTAATGATCGTCATGGTTCGAGCTTGCAGCATCAGTGTTGTCACAGGTGTTGTCCGAGAATCTTAAGTTGTGTCCATAAAAATCGGGACACGCCGCCGTGAAATTTTTGCTTTTTTCTATTTTTGTCCATAAAATAATGGACAAGACGATGTTTCATCGTTACGTCTGCCCCCAGACGGCCCTACGGACGCTTTGCTGTTTTATTACTCGCGTGGATGACGTGCCCACCCCCCGGCTCGCCCCGGAGTACACAGCAGAGCGTCCGTTTTATTTTGAGCAGGGACTAACCGCTGAGCTCAAGGGAACGGGCGCGAGGCCGATGCTCTAGTAGTAGCTGTACGGCGGTGACCGTATCGTCAGCAAGATCAACACCAAGTAGTGCTGCGTGTTTGGTCAGGCGCAAGACTAATCGCTCAACCTCAGCGAAGTTACCCACCCGTTGCTCGCCCTGGGCGCGAAGCAAAACCAGGCGCTCATCTTCAGGAGCAGCAACCAAACCACGCGCAGTAGCCCAGCGCACAAGATCGACATCGCCTGCAGCTAAGGCTAATTGCGCAAGGTGGGCGGCAGCATCACGGATCGCTGCGACCATATCGGAGCGTAATTCCTCAGCCCAGAACCATTGAGTTGGTGCGGCATCGGCCAATGGGCACCCGCGAACCAGCTCTAGAGCATCAACAAGGACCTCAGGACTGACTCGATTTACTCCGGGCTTAATCATCCAGCAGAACCGCTGCCAGTCTGATGTCACGGTCGGCGCCAGCGTAATTTTGCCCGAATAAGCCTCTGGAAGATATGGACCTTCGTCAGCATCGTTGCCCAACCAAGCCCGTAATCGTGACATATTTGAGCGGCGGGTACTCTCGGCGACGAAGAGCGCAGTTGTCATTTGAGTTGCTGTTCCGCCTGGGTGATCTAGCAGCCAGGCGGCATATTCGATGCACTGTTTCTCTGCTCGTGGAGGAGGCTGCCCCTGCGCGCCAATCAAGTCGATAGGGCCTAGGAGGCGAACTTGCGGGTGAAAAACCTGTGGGGGAGCGGTCACAACAGACTCCTTCAACACGCGACCGGGCAATAGCGGCGAGCTAAGCCGCGGAGTGAGATAGGCCAGACCGGCGACGTCTCCGTCCCACCACCAGGCGGGGGTTGTCGTCGTAGCTGATGCGTTATCGCAAAGTTCAATCAATGCTTCGCGTTCAGCGCAGTTAAGTACCGCTGCATTGCAGTCGAAAGCTTCAGCACCAAAGAGAAGGCAGTGGCGGGTAAGTGATGGCGTATGTGCAGGCAATAGTGGTCCAACAACTACTGCATTCACGCGGCGTAGCTGCTCGTACTCGGCCAAAGTAGGGGTTTCATCTAGGAATACCAGTCGAGGGGCATGCTCTTCGGCGGCATCGGGGTTTAGGCGTTGCTCGCGATCGAAAGATATTGGTTTCCAGCAATTTCTCGTCAATACTTCATCGATTTGCCGCACGTCAAGACCTAGAGCGTGGGCTAACGGAAGAAGTGACTTGCTCGTTACAAGCGCAAGTACCCCGTGGTCGCTCATAGCCAAGGAACTCAGCAGCGCAGCGCAGATATCGATATGGTCGGCAGGTAATGACAGCGCCCCTAGCTGGGCGAGATCAACAAAGAGCCCATCGCCGTTATCTGCTCCAATGCAGACCAACGCTGGCCAGGGCGATAGCGCATTGCTTGCCGGTGGAGTAAGCATAGATAGGTTGGTACGAGCGATACTCCAGCAAGATTCTTGCGCTAGAAATCCTGTAGGTGCTGGGCCGGGGTTACAGCGGAACTGTAGCTCAATCACATCTGCGCGGACTCTGGCGAGCAGAAGTTCAGGTAGTGCTTGTTTACGCAGGCTAGTTCCCAAAGAACGCAAGACATAGTCAAGATCAGTAGTGGTGTAAGGCTCTTGCGTGGCATGTAAAGAATCCCGTAGCCGCCTTGCCGCTGCAGCTGGCTCTAGGTAGCGTCGTCCCAATGGGCGTACCGCATCTCGACGTCTACGGGTTCCACCCAAAGCGGTAAGTACTAAACCAGCCGTTGATGCACCCAATGCGGTAAGCCCAGAGACAGGGTCTACAGCAGAAGTAGCGGCTAGAACAGCTTGTGGTTGAGTGGCTGTGGAGCTGGGTTCCAGCGTAGCGGTGGTGTTCAGATCTTGCTCAGCAGATTTGGCAATGCCGGCGCCGATCTGAATTTGTGCAGTAGGCGCAGGCGATGGTTCAGCTAGCCCGGGCAGGATTAACGACCAGCCCGGCTCAATGTGATGGGGGTCAGTGATGCAAGGGTTTGCTTCAGCGATACTGCGCCATCGGAATCCGTCACCGTAGGTATTTTCAGCGATGGTCCAAAGATCGTCTCCTGGGGCAACGAGATGAGTACGCCACTGTGATTCAGTAGTAGCCGCTGGTAGAGGAATAGCTGGAGCAGTTTGGTCTGAAACGATTTGTTGAGCCAAGATTGGGGCCGCAGGTAGCGGCTCGGCTGCAGCATGCAAGCGTGGTCCGATGAGGATAACCGATGCCACCAGCGCGGCAGTTGCTACCTGAAGCCAGCGTAAACCCGGAAGGTGAGGCAGACGTAAGGACGTAAGTCGTGAGCTAATGTCGAGGAGTAATGCCACGATGAAGCTGGCCCAAGCCAGCCAACCTATGATCGTGACAGCGCTGAGGAGCAAAGCGCCATCGTCGGGGCGTAACAATGCGGATGGAGTAAAAACTGTCCAGTTCAGTTGCCCCCAGAGCACCAATGTCGCGGGGGCTCCTAGCGTCAGTAGAAGTAAGAAGATGGCGGCGAAACCGCCCCGAAGGTAGCGCATCAGCCCCTCTTTCGGTAGGTATCGATAGCAGCAGTACCGCGTGATGTGACAGTGATATGTCCGGGAACACCTGGCAAAACGAGATCGCTAAGTGAAACGGTGCAGGTAATGGTTACGCTCACTTCTCCAGTGCTTCCAGCAGAGCGAGCAAGCGCAACGGCATCGATATCGATTCGAGAGTCGAGGCACGCCAAATCAGCCAAGCCAGTTTGAGCTAGACGCGATCCTCGCCGCTGTCCTTCTGCGGGGCTACGCTCCAGTGCTACGGCACGGGCAGCATCTTGGGCGGTGGATTCGATCCCAGAGCGGGCCCAGGCCAGCCGCCCACCGAGTACCGCCACCATCGCCATCAGGACAAAGAGCGGAACCAAAAGTACTGCTTCTAGACAGGCAGCGCCTTGCTCCTCGCGCTTCATTGGGGCTCCATCGCGACGATGGCTGTGGCCTTGACTGGGAACTGGATTAGGGTGCTGAAACGTGGAGCTATCGCATGGACCGTGACGCTTAGATCAGGGCCTTGCTGTTGCAGCGTGATACGGACATCGTGAAGGTCTGCGCTGTCTGCGACCCGCTGCCCGGCATGCCGCGCTTCAGCCTCGCTACGTCCAACAGCTCGCACTTGGGCTACCGCAGTTGCAGCTTCGCGTGCCCCAGTGCGGGCCTGCGCATGTAGCCCCACACTGATTGCACCGAGTAGCACCGTAATGATCAAAGGTAAGAGCAATGCGATGTGTAGCGATTCTGACAGACCAGCTTCATCTCTAGTCATGCCGGCATATGCCCTTCAACATATTTCTTCACAGCAAGGATGACAGCACCAGCGATCGAAGCCGCACCTACAAGAAGCACAGCGTTTTCCGTCGATTGCGATAAGCCATTCTCATCGCGAGGAACCGGAGCAGTAAGGGAAAACCAAAAACCAATAATGCGGTACACCATGAGAGTCCTTTCGAGACAGGTTTGTAGGGGGTGGGATAAGAGAGAGGGTTAGCTAAGGAGCCGAAGGATTGGCGGAACGATGAAGATCGCAGCAAAGACAAAAGTGGGTACTGCCATTGCGAAAGTCATGGACTCGCTAATCGCATGAGCTTGCAGTGTTAGCCGGGACAAGTGCGCATGACGAAGCTCAGCGACTCGTGCTCGTAATGTTCCAGACAAAGCTGCGCCGGTGTCATCAAGACGCATGATGTCGGCGATATCGGCTAGCTCAGGAAGATCTAGCTCAGTTGCCAGTGCAGCCAGCCCAACCCAGGGCGGGCGTTGTTCTAGCTGAGCGCGATGCAAAGCTGTCCGGATCTGGCAAAATATCGGAGCTTGAGAGATCGAAGCCGCAGTTGCTAGAGCCTGGCTTGCGGACTGGTTGCCAAGCCGTTCAAGGGTGACAAGATCAAGGTAAGTCAGTAAAGCTTCGCTGGCATCGTCATGACGTTGAGCGCGGGTAGCTATAAGGCGATAGTCCGGCCAAAAGAATCCTGCTACGCAGCCAAATAGCCCGGCTGCCACAGGCACTAGCGGGGACCAACCAAATCCGACTGCGCACAGTGAACACAAAATTGACGGGGCGAGTAGCCCTGCGAGCGCCATCAAGACTTTCTCTCGTAGATGAGCTCCTAGAGACAAACCAGCAAGAGTAATTTCACGACGAAGTGCAGGAAGATAGGTGAATTTTTCCCAGGAAGCAGACTCGCTGCTTGTAGAGCTATCGAGGCGATTTAGTGAAGCGGATAAATCAGGTACTGGGTGCTGTACCCATGCAATTACTGCCATCGATCCACCAACCAAACAGCCACCAGCAACGGCTGCCCACAGTGTCTGGCTAATCACCGGTTCCTCCTTGGAGCAAGATCCTTTGACGAGTGCGCGGGATAGTTATTCGGCGAAGCCAGATCAAGGCAAGGACATAAATAGTGAGGAGCGCAGCGAGTATGAGCTGCCCAAACCCTGTGCGATAAGCCGCGAAATATTCGCGGCCAATCGTCATCCCGATGCCAAGGACCAGTAGTGACAACCACGTCACCTGACGCACCACGACGCGAGGTTTTTCGCGTTCAGCTTCGATGGCCCGCCATGATTTCAACTGCTCTTGTACGGAATCGGCCAGTGCGATGAGAGAAGTAGAAAGCCCAGTTCCGCCACGCTCGTGAGCGAGGATTAGCGAGGCCAGAACTGTATCGACGTGGGGGCTAGCGAGCTGATCTGACATAGCAAATAGTGCGTCACGTACACTCCAGCGCTCGTCAATACGTTGAACCGCAAGCGTCACCGCCGGTGCTAGCAGAGTGGGTGCAGTTCGCTGCGAGACGCGGATAGCTTCCGCGACACTGCGCCCGGCTGAAACTGTCGCGGCTAGAGAACGAACCCAACGATCCAGATTCTCTAGCACGGCGATTTCGGAGTTAGGTGGTGTAGCTAGAAGCCAGCGGCCAACTGCGCAAAGTGCAGGTACTGCAATGAGTGCAACGGGAAGAGCGGTAAGCCACCAGGACACTACCCCAGCAATGACACTGAGCCCAGTCCACAGATCAATATGGGACCGCCACCGCAACGGATACCAGCCTGCTAATCGAGCAACCTGTGGAGCCTTGTTTACGGGCCGGGCCCCGACCATGACAGCAACGACACCGCACAGTATGAGGGCAGTACACAGCCCAGCGGCTAGGGCTTTCATCGCTTTTCCCAGTCTGGAGCAAAGGGAGCCAGATCTTCTTTCAACGTTCCAGCTAGCGTCAGCGGAAGGCTGGGATCAGTGGCCCGATAAACAGGGTGCGTGACGGGCCGGCCATTTTCTATGCCACCAGTTAATTGCAATACCTCGGTAACGTGACGACGGCGCCCACCGCCGCGCCAGGTGTCGTCATCAAGGCGGATATGCACGATGAAGCCGATATGGAAAGCAATCTGGCGGTAAGCCTCATCGATAGTAAGTACCCGGCCCTGTGCGATGCGAGCGGCTAGTCGATCAATGGTGGATAACGCTGAATGGGCGTGCGTCGTACCTAAACTTCCGGCTCCAGATTGCATTGCTTCGATGAGGGCACCAGCTTCACCGCCGCGCACCTCACCAACGATGATCCGAGTGAGATTTTGGCGCAGCGCCTCAGGAATAAGATCAGCAACGCTAACCTCGCCGATGGGGCGACCATCGAGGCGTTCACCCATGCCAATGCGTGATTGTAGGGCCACCACATTCTCGCGGCCAGGTTGCAAATGGGTCAGTAATTCATAGTCAGTCTCAACGGTTCCGAAGCGTTCCGTGTGTGGAATGGCGTCGATCAGAGCGCGCAGCAATGTCGTTTTCCCAGCTCCTTGATCCCCAGCGATCATGACTGATTGCCTGGCGCGGACGGCTGAATGGAGCAGAGCTGCGACATCGCGAGGCAACATGTCGCGTTCTACAAGGTCGAGCAAAGTGACATCGATTAACTGGTGTTGCCGAATAGCGATTGAAGGCCGAGCAGCTAGCCCAAAGCCGATGGCATGGAGCCGGAACCGTGAACCAAGCGCGAGTGTCATCGTTGGATGAGCGTCATCAAAAGGCCGTGCTGGGGTGGCATTCTCGCCCAGAAAACGGATTGCCTCGATTAATTCTTCATCTGAATCTGCGACAGGTGCAAGGTGATGTCGTTGGCCATCGCCATCTTGTACGCAGACGTGGTCAAAGCCATTGATCTCGATATTTTCTGCGTTGGGGAGATCGAAAAGGGGTTGGAGCCGTCCATAGCCAAAGATCGCATTATCGACGGCTTGCACATAGGCTGCTTCAAGATCGAGAGGCCAGGCGCTTTTCCCACTTTGGCTTAAGTGTTCAGCATGATGGCGAACCATACGTCGCACGACGCTACGCCCGATGAGTTGTCGATCAGTTGCAGGTAATGGTCGGTGATGTTCACCCTCCCACGTAGCAACGACAGCCGAGATTTCTTCCGCAACAGCATGACGCAAAGTAACAACGACCTGCCAATCCAAGGCGGGCTTGGCGAATTGAGCGGTTTGCTCAGGGGTAAGCACGAATGGTTCTATCCCGTGTCGTGGGCTGAGATGTGCGGAGTTTGTCATGATGGCAGCCGAACTAGCTGTTTCTGTATGCCAAGACGAGCAGCCACGTTTTGTGCCCCATCTTGGTAGCTTTTCCATAGCGCCGACTTATCGCAGCGCCGCTGTGGCTCTCCGTCAGAGAAGAATCGTGCCGTCTCAGTGTCATAGGGGACGGTTAGCCATATGTCGTGGGCTAAGGCCGCAGCGATTTCTGTGCCGGAATAGGGCATTCCTGCGCCGACAAGGAGCAATCCAGATTCCCGGGCATCGGCCAGCAGCGGTGCGGCTAGTCGTGCAGCCGCGATTGAACGTAGCGAGGAGCGCAAAACCAACAAAACCACGTCGGCGATATCGAGCAGTTGGCGTGGCAAGCCAGTGCCTAGACGACCAGCGTCGATAATAACGTTATGACCTTGGGTGCTTAGCGTGGCGAGGGCAGAAGAAAACTCGGGCCAGGTGCGCTCGAAGGCAGTTGCGGCTGCTGGGGTGGCAAACCCTGGAAGAAAGATCCGATCGCCACTGGTGGTGAGAGGTATGCCGTGTGCCTGGGGATTATCGCTACAGCGCTCGCGGTGAGCTGCTACCAGCGACACGATGCCTCTACCTTGTGATTCAATGCCGCCCAGATAACCGGCCAAGACGGCTTGCCCGCCAGAGCGATCAACGTCAATTAAGAATGCTGGTTCAGGCCAGGCCAGAGTCAGGCCGAGTGCTGTTGAAGTAACTCCAGGTGCTCCTGTTGCTGAGCAGAGAATGATGATGCTCATTTAGCTGCCCGAACC
>CAMQXE010000039.1 GCA_947038745.1 uncultured Propionibacteriaceae bacterium
CGAGAGCCGCACTCAACGATCGTTGTGAATACGATCACCAGTCAGGTGGTAGGTGAGGTCGTTGAGGAAGCTGGTGGCCAACTTGCGATCAGTAAAGTCGGACATACCTATGTCAAGGCGCTTATGGCTCAGCACAATGCGATCTTTGGTGGGGAACACTCGGCTCACTACTACTTCCGTGATTTCTGGCGTGCCGATACGGGTATGTTGGCGGCGCTGCACTGTCTAGCCATTTTGGGCCACCAAGATAAGCCTTTGTCGCAGCTTGTCTCTGGATATGAGCGCTACGTTGCATCCGGTGAGATCAATAGCACTGTGAGTGATGCTGAGGTTGCGATGCAGGCCGTAGCGACGGCTTTCGCCAAGGAGCAGGCGGAGCAGGAATGGGGCGATGGTCTACTTATCCGTGGCGAGCGCTGGTGGGTTAGCGTGCGAGCATCCAATACTGAGCCCTTGCTTCGTCTAAACGTTGAGGCTCGTGATACCGCTACGATGGAGCGTCTGCGCGATTGTGCGCTGGCCACGATCCGAGGAGGTCATACCGCATGACAACAATTGCTGCGGAGCTAGTTGATGTGCTTGCCTGCCCGCAATGCCATGCGAAGCTGGCGCTTGACTATGAAGGTGCAGAGTTGAGCTGCACCTCGGCTGACTGTGGTTTGGCCTATCCTATCCGCGATGGGATTCCAGTAATGCTTGTAGATGAGGCTCGTCGTCCTCGCTGACGCTGTGGTTGGCCTGCTTTTACGGCACAATAGAGGACTGTGAGTAACCATAACAGCGGTAAAGCCGCGATCCTTGCCGCTGCCGGGGCCAATATCGTTATTGCGATCTCAAAGTTAGCCGCCTGGCTAGTTACAGGAGCTTCGTCGCTCTTAGCAGAGTCGATCCATTCCTTCGCCGATACTGGCAATCAGGTATTGCTGCTGATTAGCGGGCGTAAATCGCGCAAGGCCGCTGATGCTGAGCACCCCTTTGGCTATGGCCCAGCACGCTACCTTGGCAGTTTCTTGGTCTCGATCGTGCTGTTCACCTTGGGTGGCCTATTTGCCCTATACGAGGCTTGGCATAAGTTTGAGCAGCAGCGCTCTGGTGAACCAGATCAGTTGCTGACAAGTAATTTCTGGTGGGTCCCATTGGCGGTTTTGGGTTTTGCCATTCTCGCTGAGAGCTTTAGTTTGCGGACCGCACTCAAGGAGTCTGCAAGCCAGCGTGCCGAGCTCGGATTCTGGGGCTTTATTCGTGGATCTAAGGCTCCTGAACTGCCGGTTGTTTTGCTTGAGGACCTTGCCGCTCTCATTGGTCTAGTGCTTGCGCTTGCAGGCGTAGGTCTGACGCTGATCACTGGTAATGGGATTTTTGATGTTATCGGTACTGCGGCTATTGGCGTCTTGCTCGTTGTCGTCGCGGTTATCTTGGGTCGGGAGTCGCTTTCCTTGATCGTGGGGGAGTCGGCTTCGGCTCAATCTCAGAAAGCTATTACGACTGCTCTTTTAGCTACGTCAGGGGTTGAGCGGATCATCCATTTGCGTACGCTTCATATCGGTCCTGAGGAGATCATGGTTGCGGCCAAGATCGCAGTGGAGCCGACTGAATCGGCAGCTCATATTGCCCAGATCATAGATCAAGCCGAGGCTAATGTTCGGGCTGCGGAGCCATGGGCGATTCACATGTTCGTGGAGCCAGATATTTATCGTGGGTGATCGATAGTTGTGGTTTTTTGCGTAGAGTCACATCAATCTTGCTAGCAGTCATAATCTTTTACGACAAAGCCGTTTGAAACGATAAAAAATCTTGCGTGAATCTTGAATTGCCATAGATTATGGCGATGATGTAGGCTTTTGCCGTGCAATTTCTTTCTACAGTTCTCACGCTGCTACTCGTCATGGATCCATTGGGAAATATCCCGTTGTTTATCACTGCTCTACGTACGGTAAAACCAGAACGTCGAGTCAAGGTGGTGCTGCGGGAGCATGCCATCGCTCTGGTGGTTATCTTGCTTTTCTTGGTCATCGGTAGAGAATTGCTCAACTTGCTTCATGTGACTTCGGATGCGCTTGCGGTAGGCGGCGGCATTGTCTTGCTGCTCATTGCTATCAGGATGATCTTTCCTACCCAAGAGAAGAGCCTGCATGAGGCGGTTCTAGGCGAGCCGCTAATCGTGCCTCTAGCCATCCCCTATGTTGCAGGCCCGTCATTGCTGGCAACCGAGATCTTGCTGGTATCAACTGCTCCCGCCGGTAAACTGCCATATTTCGCACTAGCCGTATTTCTGGCCTGGATGGTATCTGTGATCATTCTTTCCAGCGCTGGCTGGCTACAGCAGCATTTTGGGGAACGCGCACTCACCGCTTTAGAACGGCTGATGGGCATGATCCTGGTCATTATTTCGGCGCAAATGCTCTTGACTGGACTGAAGCAGTTCTTTGCCAGCTAGTAGTAAAAATCTGCCTGTGCCCGTATCGAAGGTATGGATACAGGCTGGTTAATGGCCGTTATCGTTGTTTTCTCCAGGCTTGAATGATTCCCAGATTTCTTTGCACTCTGGGCAAACCGGGAATCGTTCTGGGTTGCGAGAAGGCACCCAGACTTTGCCGCAAAGAGCAACGACGGATGTTCCCATGACCATTGCTTCAGTGAGCTTGTCCTTGGGGACGAAATGGGATAAACGCTCGTGGTCGCCGTCATCAGGACGGTATTCGACACGTTCTTTAACTGCGGTCTGGGACCCTGGGGCTAACTGGCTCACAGCTTCAGCATAGCCACATCATTTGCCTGCCCTGACACAATGGTGTTTATGAGCACCAACACTGGCCCCTCTTCCTCCGCCGAGCCGACCACTCCAGGCTGGTACCCAGACCCTAACTATGATCACCTGGAAAGGTGGTGGACTGGAGCTGGCTGGACTGCAGATATTCGTCCGCGGACAGCTTCAGCAACACCCCAGCAGCTTTCGTCTGTAGATCTGGCCCGTACTGGAGAGCGGTTCCTGGCCTGGCTCCTAGATGATGTTGTGATTTCTTTACTTACTATCATCGTTAGCTGGCCTGCGATCGTTAGGATTACCCACCAATTTATGACGTGGATGCGCGAATCAATAGGTGCTCCAGCGCCTTCGCAGACCCCTGTTCTTGAGCCTGCTGACCTCATCTGGATTGGGCTGGCTAGTTTTTCCTGCTGCATGCTTTATTACTTCTTCTTCGGCCACTTCGGTGGTCGTACCTTGGGGCAGCGCGCCTTGCGACTCCGGATGATTCCTGACAACGATCCGGAGTCGCTCGGACTGGACTGGAATCGAGCTGGCTGGCGTTCATTCACCTGGGCAGCGCTGCGGACCTTGCCGAATGTACATTTCTATTTTTCTATCCTGATCTTCTTGAGCGCTTCCATGGTTTATCGTCATCCGCGTCGTCAGACGTGGCCAGATCTTTTTGCCCACACTCTCATCGTGCGTGCAGAGTCAGTGGAACTTCCTAAATCATGACAAATCATGGCCCCTAGGAGTTGTTACTCCTAGGGGCCATGAATGTTGAGTCAGCTTAGTTGTTGTAGCCATTCGGGTTGTTTGACTGCCAGCGCCACTGATCAACGCAAATATCGGAAATAGTTTTGCGAGCTTCCCACCCTAGTTCTTCGCGAGCCTTAGCCGGATCGCCGTAGAAGGAGGCGAGATCTCCAGCGCGGCGCGGAGCCATAACGTAGGGGAGTGGGCGGCCGATGGCAGCTTCCATGGCGTGCACGATCTCTAGCACGCTCGTAGGCTTTCCAGTGCCCAGGTTCCAGGCGTTCACAGAATCATCAATTTCAGTTAGCTTGTCCAGAGCCGCGACGTGGCCACGAGCGAGATCATCAATGTGAATGTAATCGCGCTCAGCAGTGCCGTCAGCGGTGTCATAGTCGTCACCAAAGATCGATAGCTTCTCACGGCGACCAACGGCAACCTGGGTGATGAATGGCATGAGATTGTTTGGGATACCTTGGGGGTCCTCGCCAATCAGTCCAGACTCATGCGCGCCAACGGGATTGAAATAGCGCAGCAGGGCTACCTGGAAGCCCGGGTTAGCGGCTGCGACATCTGCAAGGATCTGCTCCTGCATCACCTTGGTCCAGCCATAGGGGCTACTCGACGATGTCGTCATATGCTCCAGATAAGGCGACGGATTACGCGGGCCATACACAGTTGCAGAAGAGGAAAACACCAATTTCTTGACGTCATGGGCAAGCATCGCTTTAACCAAGCTAAAGGTTGAGATCAAGTTGTTCTCGTAGTAGCGCAACGGTTGTTCTACCGATTCGCCCACTGCTTTAAGCCCAGCGAAGTGAATCGCTGCATCGATCTTCTCGGTAGCAAACAGGTCCATCATGGCCTGCTCGTCGCAGACGTCGAGTTCGCGCCAGGGGACTTCGACACCAGTGATCTGGCGCAAGCGGTTGAATACTTCGGGGTTACTGTTTACGAAGTTATCAACAACGAGTACCTCGTGCCCTGCACCCAGCAGGTGAATGATGGTGTGCGAGCCGATAAAGCCTGCACCGCCAGTAACGAGAACGCGCATAATTACTTCCCTCCTGCGGGAGTGCCAGTGCCGGCAGGTCCCTGAGCGTATGGATTATCAACAACCGTACCAGTGAGTTCATCGATGTATTCGACGGTCAGACACGGATCGCCCTTGCTCATCTTGAAAGCGTCATTGGGAAGTTCAGCGCGTGACTTCTCGTGGCGAGCTCGGCCAATTGCAAGATCTTCGCGACCAATGATGACTCCATCGCGGATGAGATCAACCATGAGTAGCCGATCATTGACGTCACCATGTGGTGGTGTGCCGATACCGATAATGTCGGCTTCGGCGCGGCCCTTGGCGTTGAACCGACGCAGTGCGAACTTGTTACCGCCAACTGTGCCCTTGGACTGGGATTTCTTTGCCACTGGCTCCAGCAGTCCGCCGTGGGTTGTCGCACGGGCAACGAGCTTGTAGACGAAACCGCAGGTCGGGAAACCTGAACCGGTGACCAAAGAAGTACCGACGCCGTAGCCATTCACCGGTGCTCCACGCAGCGCTGCGATTTGCCACTCGTCAAGATCACTAGTCACAGTAATGCGAGTCTCGTGAGCGCCCAGTGAATCGAGTAGTTCTCGGGTCTGGCGAGCCGCAACGAGTAGATCTCCGGAGTCAATACGAACTGCTCCCAGCTTGCCCTTAGTTAATTCCACAGCGGTACGCACGGCGGTGGGAATGTCATAGGTATCGACGAGCAAAGTGGTGCTCTCTCCCAATGCAGCGATCTGGGCGGCGAAGGCATCACGTTCGGTGTCATGGAGCAGCGTGAAGGAGTGTGCTGCCGTGCCGCCAGTGGGGATACCGTAGCGGCGTCCAGCCTCCAGGTTTGACGTTGAAGCGAAGCCGACAAGCCAAGCAGCCCGAGCGGCGGCAACTGCGGCGTACTCACTGGCGCGACGCGATCCCATCTCAATGCAAGGACGTCCCTCTGCCATGAGCGTCATACGTGAACCAGCCGAAGCCACAGCACAGTCGTAGTTGTAGATCGATAGCAGCAACGTCTCTAGCATGCAGCATTCAGCAAAAGTTCCCTCTGCCACCAGCAGCGGAGCTCCTGGCATATAGATTTCGCCCTCAGGATAGCCGCGTAAGTTACCGGTGAATCGGTAATTAGCCAGGTAATCTCGCGTGATGTCGTCGATGACATGGTTTTCGCTCAGATATGTAAGCGTTGCCTCGTCGAAGCGAAAGTTCTCAATAGCGTCAAGCGCGCGTCCTACTCCAGCTACTACGCCATATCGTCGCCCTTCTGGAAGGCGGCGAGGGAAGAGTTCAAAAACACTCGCTCGGTTTGCGGTGCCATCGTGGAGAGCGGCACGCAACATGGTGAGTTCATAATGGTCAGTCAGCAAGGCGGTTGTGGTGCTGTCTGCCGGAATCGCATACGTCATAAGTCTTAGCCTACGAGTCTTCCTTGGGTTGGTTTGACAGAATGGGGTTATGAGCATGGAATCAATGCAGCCGCGTGGCGGATTAGTTCTCGAAGATAGCCCTCAGGCTTCTGCTTTAGAACAGAATCCATGGGTCTGCATTGTCTGGGACGATCCAATAAATACCACTGCATATGTTGCCCATGTTTTTGCCACCTATTTCAAAATGCCCAGAGGCCGTGCAGAATTGCTCATGTTGCAGGTCCACAACAATGGTAAAGCTGTGGTGGCTTCCGGAACTCGCGAGGAGATGGAACGCGACGTGAATGCTATGCAGGGCTACGGCTTGTGGGCCACCGTGGAGAAGGCGGAATAGTCGTGGCAGTCTGGAGACGTAACGACATCATCTTCATCGAGCAGACGCTAGGGGAGCTGGTTAGTTTTCGAGAAGCGCTGTGGGAATTATGGGGTCGGATCGATCCAGATGACCTTGATGAACCAGAGGCTACGGCGACTACCGATCCTTTTGCGCTGTGGGAGAGGTCGTTAGCAGATGCTGAAGCAGACGATTGCGGGCGTGACCCAATCGTGGATCGGCTATTTCCAAATCCGTACTCCAATGATCCACATGCTGCTGCTGAGTGGCACCGTTATGCTGAACGCGATCAACGTCGATTGCGCTGCCGGGAGCTACAAATAGCTTTAGATAGCGTGAACTTCACGATCTCAGAGATTGTTGCTGAGCGAGAAGCTGCAGGAAAACCACAAGATCTGCGAGTAGACCTGATCGGTATCTTGCAGGTCCAGGCTGATGCTGTGGAGCAGTGGCTGCGTGCTACGAATATCTGTCGTTTAGCTATGACTGAGGTTTTGCAGATCACAGATGCTGCCAGCGCTGAGGCGCTTGATGATATCGATACAGATGATCCTCGGTTTTACGATGCTGTGCGCTATTGGGCGTTATCGGAGCTGCAATATCAAATCTTGATTGCCGTTGATGGGGATTTCGGTTACTAGAGACAGATCTGATTCGTCGGTGGTCAGACGTTACCTTGTTGCCAACCCAGGACTAGACTTTTGCCGTGGCTATCGAGACAGACGCACCGATTGGTATTTTTGATTCCGGTTTTGGCGGATTGACTGTTGCTCGCGCCATCGTCGATCAGCTTCCCAACGAAGACATTCTTTATCTTGGGGATACTGAACGAACGCCTTACGGCCCACGGCCCTTAGCGCAGGTGCGTGAGTTTGCTCTGGAATGCCTTGATTATTTAGTTGATCAAGGGGTGAAAGCCCTAGTTATTGCCTGTAATTCAGCATCATCAGCGGTGCTGCGAGATGCGCGTGAACGCTATAACGTGCCCGTTATTGATGTGATCATTCCGGCTGCGCGCCGAGCGGTGGCAACAACTCGTAATGGTCGGATCGGGTTAATTTGCACTGATGCGACGGCAACATCGGGGTCATATCAAGATGCTTTTGCTATCTCGACTGCAAAACTCGTGACGCAGCCATGCCCGCTTTTTGTGCCGTACGTTGAAAAAGGGATGACGTCTGGCCCTGAGCTGGAGCGTATTGCTCGGGATTATTTGGCGGCGATTCAGCAAACGGAATGTGACACGTTGATTCTTGGCTGTACGCATTATCCGTTGCTAGAAGGACTTATCTCGTATGTTCTTGACGATGGGGTGACGTTGGTCACGAGCTCGGAGGCATGCGCAGCAGAAACTTATCGCACCTTGGTGCGTGCCGGACTGACCCATAACGAGCCGCGAAAGACATCGCGCAGATTCTTGACGACGGGTGATCCGATTCGTTTTGAGTTGCTGGCTCAGCGGTTATTCTCGGGATGGGTCAGTGGGGTTGAGGGCGTCACCGTTCCTGCCCGTCGTGACGCATAGGACAAAAATGTCGGTGGCCTCAACTAGGCTTAAGCCATGACTTCTCGTATCGACGCCCGCGCATTAGATCAGCTTCGTGATATTCGGATTACTCGTCATTGGCTTGACCATGCGGAAGGCTCTTGCCTGGTCGAATACGGTAAGACCCGAGTTCTGGTTGCCGCTAGCGTAACCGAGGGAGTGCCGCGTTGGCGTAAAGGTAGTGGCCTTGGGTGGGTGACCTCGGAATATGAGATGCTTCCACGCGCTACTAATACCCGCAATGACCGGGAGTCTCGCAAAGGCAAAGTGGGTGGACGTACTCACGAGATTTCGCGTCTGATCGGGCGTAGCTTGCGCGCTGTTATTGATGACAAAGCACTCGGTGAGAACACCATCGTCATCGACTGTGACGTATTGCAGGCTGACGGTGGCACTCGTACTGCTGCGATCACAGGTGCCTATGTGGCATTGGCTGATGCTGTGGAGTGGTTGCGGGAGCGCTCACTGCTCAAGGGCGAGCCGCTCAAAGATTCAGTAGCGGCAGTGTCGGTAGGCATCATTGATGGCATGGCTATGTTGGATCTGGCCTATGAGGAAGATTCCCGAGCTGAGGTCGATATGAATATCGTTGCTACGGGTGATGGTCGCCTGATCGAAGTACAAGGTACTGCTGAAGGTGAGCCTTTTGAGCGTGAAGTATTGAATGTTTTGGTTGATCTAGGGTTGAAGGGCTGTGCTGAGATCACCGAGATGCAGAGAAAGGCGCTAGGTAAGTGATCACGCTCGTCCTCGCGACACATAATCGTAAGAAGTTGTTAGAACTTCAGCGGATAGTGCAAGGTACTCAGTTTGATGTGAAAAATCTTGATGATTTTCCAGCCTACGAAGAGCCAATCGAAGATGGCGCTTCATTCGAGGAAAATGCGTTGATCAAAGCGCGGGTAGCAGTGCAAAAGACGGGGTGCCCCGCTCTTGCTGATGATTCAGGTCTTGAAGTCGATGCACTAAATCAGATGCCTGGTATCCGTTCGGCGCGGTGGAGCGGTCCAAATGCTACAGATGAGAAGAACCTACAGCTAGTCCTTGACCAGACTTTTGATCTGGAACAACCATCTGCTCGCT